>CATJPU010000132.1 GCA_949742505.1 uncultured Lachnospiraceae bacterium
CCGAGTTAGAGCGGATTACCATAGATAACAGCAACTGCCTGTATGGGTTTATGATACAGGATAACAAACAGAAGCTTTATTACACGGAAGTCGTGGGAAAGTAAGGGAAACATGAATATTGCCATTAGATTATGGAACAGTCATGGGGATAGTCCATAGACACTAGGACAGAGTTATGTTTCGGCGTTGTATATTTTGATGATTGGATTTACCGTATCTGCGGTGCGGGCTTAGTAATGTTTTTATTCCCTGTGGGTGCGGATATGACGGGGCGGCATTATGATGCGCCGATGGCGCAGGGAATGGAATCTTCATGAAAGGGCCGGAGGGCAATACTTATCTGGCAGATGGTGGGAGCAGTGACGTAAAGAAGGTGGAACAATATAGATTGGAGTCATTTCTGAAATCCCAGGGAGTCGGAATGCTTGATTATATGCTGATTTCCCATGGCAATAGCGATCATATGAACGGTGTAGAGGAACTGATCGTTTGGTGGGAGAAAGTCAGGAAGATTAACGGACAGAAAGTACAGGAAGTCAGGATTGTTTATAACTTTGTAGGAGAAATCTCAGAGATTATAGCGTAATCAGGAAATCCCCAGCTCTCAATCAACGGGAGATGGGGATTTTTAATTGGCTGTGTTAAACGAAACGGAAAATTTCTCCTTTTACCGTTGTTCGGCAGATACAAATTTAGTAAATTTGAGGAACGTTTTTCTTAAAGGTAAAGTAAATCACACAAATGGTAACTATCATTACGAAACCAATTTGAATCAGCGATTCCTGATAGGCGTCATTTTGAGAAATGAGCAGTTGGCGTAAAAAGACAGCTAAAAGTGATGTCACTATTGTGGCGGGAATTGATTTACGAATCATTCCAATTATAAACGGCCATAATGACAAAACTGCACAGACAATCACACTAATCACTGCGGACGGTATCCATGTTTGCAGAAACGACAGTTGAAATGTACCAGCCAACATATCAAAGCTTTTATCCGCTGCCACAATATAACCACAACAGCATATATAAGCCGCAACCATTGAAAAAACAGTGTATAGCGTGATGACAATGAGTTTACTTGCAATCAGTTGCTTTCGGTTAATTGGATAGGAAAACATAATGCTAATGGTGCGTTGATTATATTCTGTGATTATCATACGTGCCGTTAAAACAGACGCATAAATCAGAAAAATACTCATAATCAAAAGACCGATTACAAGAAATGTA
>CATJPU010000133.1 GCA_949742505.1 uncultured Lachnospiraceae bacterium
CGTAATTTCATCCGCCGGGCCGAAGCGTCCGTCCTCATAGCCGGATATTATTCCGGCGCTTTTCGCCCACATTGCCGGAGCTGTATAGAATTGTCCTTCCCTTACATCCGGAAAGGCTGCCGGATCATATGCTACTTCCGGCTCTCCTTCCATGCGGTAGAGAATGGTCGCGAACTGGGCGCGGGACAATTTCACGCTTGGACCAAATTCGGTGTCAGTCATTCCGGTCATAATTCCTCTGGAAAATACGAAATCCGCCGCGTCATAATACCAGTCGATGTCATTCACATCTGTAAACGACATCTTCGGCATCTCCTTCGCCACCCACGTCAGGCCTGAGCCATATGCTGCTTTGATTTCTTCTGTATAGGTCTGGTTTCCGGCTGGATAGTAGACGGTTGCAGTTACTCCATCAAACGGCGCCCGCTCCACATACCCATTATCTCCTTCCTCTATAATCTCAGGCACATTCCCCTTGAATATGACTGATTGAAGTCCGTTGCAATCGCGGAATGCTCCCTTTCCAATCCTTTCCACACTATCTGGAATTACTATTTCCGTCAATTTTCCGCAATACCCAAACGCAGCGCCGGAAATTTCCGTTACACGATTCGGAATTATCACTTTCTCCAACATATCGCAGCCCAAAAATGTACATTTATCTATCTTTGTAATCCGATTTGGTATTGATATCCCCTTTAAACTACTGCAATAACCGAATGCATATTCTCCTATTTCCATTACGCTTTGCGGGACAGAAACCGATACCAGTGCATTACAGTTTAAAAATGCACTTGCTCCTATCTTTGTTACACTATCAGGAATAAATACATCTGTTAAAGAGTAACAGTAACCAAACGTTCCGACCTGTATCTCTGTCAGACCGTCAGGAAGAGATACTGATGCCAAACAATCTGAAAAATAAAATGCGCCTTCTTCAATTTTCTTTACACTATCCGGAATAGAGATATGCTCAAGCTGATGGTAGTAAGCAAACGCTTCTTTTCCTATTCCGGTAACCCCTTCTAGAATCACTACGGAAGTAACTTCATCTTTTAAATCCACAGATACCGGATTCTCCTCTATCATCCCATTCCCGGAAATTGTCAAAACTCCATTTCTAATCTCCAAGTAAGCCCATTCGCATCCACTTCTGAAAATGTCTCCGCCGCTACAATTTCTCCATTTCCCACTGCGCCTCCGTCCGTCTCCGCCGCCAGCACAGACACACTGCCGCCAAACGCCAGCGACGCCGCCAGCAAAGCTGTCAACCATCTTCTTTTCATCTCCACCTGCTCCTTTCATTCTTTTCCATACCCTTTTCATTACTCCCGCACTCCCTTATTTTCGGACCGCTTTTCGGAAGCATTTTTCAAGCACATCTTTTTGCAATTCTGCATGCTCCTCCAAAAATGTCAACCGCAATGCCCCCCTTTCTTTTCCACCTCCTCCTGCTTCTCCGCCGTCTTCTCTGCCACAGGCACAAAGTTCCGCCAAACCAGCCATTCCGCCTGTGTAAACAAACCGCCGCTACATAATCCCCTCCGTATGCGCCAGCACAGTCTCCCCCTCCAACACATACCCTTTTCCACATTCACATAACTCCGGCATTTCTCCGCAGTCTTCCTCCCCCACAGTACGAATCAGGATTACCGAGATATTATCCCGTTCCCCCCTGTCCAAAACCATCCGCGCGGCGTCTTCTCCCCGCGCTCTCATAACCGCTTCCTCCGTCATTTCGCCCGGAGCAAATATCTCCGGCAATTCCTCATTACGAATCTTGTGCCGGAATCCATCGGTACACAGCAGATACACTGCGCCGCTCTTGATAATCCCGCTGTAATAGGCCGGCTTTACTGCCCTGGATGCTCCAATCGCCTGAAGCAGAACATGCTCCGACTTAGAAGCCTCTTCCTTTGTCTTTTCCTCTGCCTTCATCAATTCCGACAGCGTCTGATCCTTCGTAATCTGCACTGCCTGCTCTCTGATTTCATAGATACGGCTGTCCCCGATATGTACAATATAGTAATTTCCCTTCCAGAAAAGCATCGCCGTAACCGTCGTCCCCATCTTCCTGTTATGAAGCTGTCCATAACTTCTTAATCGCTCATGCACCTGCTTAAGCAACCGTTCCCAGGATTCATAGAGCTCGTCCTCAAAATCCTCCTGCTCCGCCAGCTCTTCCATTTCCTCCCGGAACCATCCCGCCAGTGAATGAACCGCTTCCGCGCTTGCCAGCTCACCGCTCGTCAGTCCTCCCATACCGTCGCAGATAACCGCGAGGACAATTTCCTCCCCGTCAAGCCTGCGGGGTACTTCTTCCGAATCCAATAGTTTTCCGTCCACGTACGTTTCATTTTTGAATGATTATCCTCAATAAATACCATTTCTCCAAAGTCACAAGGTTCTACGTACTTCATAATGCATTTCTACAGCTCTCTTTTGTGCACTTTGTCTCCGCTAAAAGAGTAGTTCTCAAATCGCGCATAAAATGCCGCATTTTGTTTTATCATACCTCTTAAAGTGTTATTTGTCAACACTTTAAGTGTTGTTATAGTACACCGAGAGCGTAGTTATATCATAGAAAATATACATATACTATCAACATGTCACCAATGGCTAAATTGCTGAAAGGAATTATTTCTATGATAAATGGATTAGCTGATAGATTGCAGAATATGCGGTTAGAACATGGGCTTTCACAAAGAGAAGTCTCCTCCAGAATCGGAGTCTCCCCCAGTGTTATATCCGGTTATGAAACAGGCGAACGTACGCCGAGCGCCGAAGTTCTCCTGTCCCTTTCCTACTTATATAAATGCAGCACTGATTATCTTCTGGGAAAAGAAAAAGTCTGCTCGCATCTGTCGCTCAATGTTGACGGGTTAAATAATGAACAGATACGGGCCCTGCAGGCTTTTATTAAGACGCTTCAATAAGATAACACTTTTTATTATTTCAACGCATAAAAAGGCTCTCGGAGAATGTTTTCCAAAAATCAACGTTATATGTATTCATTTTCCCTCATATATTTAAAGCTATAATCTAACAGTGTTTTTCAATATCCTTTCTGTACATATTAGGAACACCAATTGCCCGCACTGCTATTTTAATTATATCACCTACTCCCTTCATTTACCATAGAAATTGCCTTTAATCAATCGCAGTTCCAAAAGATAATCAAAAGATAGAAATCCTATTCCTTTGCCTTGAGATTATCTAACGCAATTTGAAGCTGCGTGATTTTTTCATCAGATGTTTCTCTAATGATATTTCTTGTTGCAGGCCCATTCCCTATCTTTTGCACTAATTTTTTTCATCTAATGTCTCCAGCCACTTTCTTACTTTATAATCTGACAAACCTGTCTCAACCCGCATCTTTGAAACCGGGATGGGCACAGTGCTTTTTAAGATAACTCTCAAAATAGTTCTTGCCTCTTCCTCCAGTTCAGGATATGCATCAGCAAAATCTATATTCCATATTCTCAAATCTGTTTTTTCAATATCTGTATATACTTCCGGCATATGAGCACCGCCTGATGCTGTTGTTGTATAAATTAACGGTCCGCCATAACCTTGACGCTCCGAAGCCCCCAGCCATCGAAACATCTTCATTATAATTTCATTTCGTGGTCTGGAATCTCCTCCAGTTCGGAACTGTTGCAAAGACACCAGCATCTTTCCCGGATTCAGAAAGTGAAACCAACCGTCAAAAACCTCAATTTTTATACTTGGATATGCCTGTACATAGTCCGCATGTGCAAGACAGTTAATCAGGCACTCTCTCAACACTTCATCAAAATCAGATAATGGTATCCGAAGCTGCCCCTCATCCAATTCAAAAGACTCTTTTAACAATATCTTCATCTTTTCATACACAATTGAATAAAAGTTAAATATATTCATCTCATAATCACTTGGTTCATCATCCGATATCCGATCAATCCAACGCGGATTATGCCCCTTGCGATTAAAATAGTCCAAATGATAATGCGGATACACTTCCTTTATTGTGCGTTCCTGCCCTAAAAATAATAATGCTCCCCGCCTAAGCTTTACCTCACCCGACACACGATCCACAAAACAAGCACCTATCTCCGTCAAAAAATCCTGATTTGACATTTCAAGATATTTCTTCTTCGGAAAGCGCTTATTTACTCTTTCTTTATAAGTAATCACAGAATCCATGTCTAAATCGCCAATCGTAAAATGTTCTATCGGCAAGCTGTCATGACAAGGCATGGCATTTCGTTCAAATGCTTCTAATTCCTGCTTCGTAGCTCTGCGATCACCATCACCTGTTCTGATAAATGTATTTTCTCTTTTCCCGTTAAAATAAACAGGTTTCATCGACTCGGGAGCCTCTTTTACGCATACAACCATTATTTCAGCTCCATCTATGTTGACAACATGGACGTCCTCATTATCTACACTTCTATAATTGATCTTGTTTGGATTTGACAACATATCCCACAAATTTATCTGCGTTTTAGATATATTTCCAACCCCCTGAATTGTATTTACCGGATTACCCTCAATAACGCCAAGCAAAATCCACCCTCCCGATGTATTGCAAAATGCAGAATATGTTTCCCAAAAAGCGGCCGGCAGCTCTTGGGCTTTTTTCAGTTCAACAAAATATTTCTCATGAATATTGATAATCCAGTCTTTTAATTCTTCTATATTTTTAAAATCAGGCTGCTTCTTGCAATCAATATACCTCCCGTTCGCTTGTCCAAATTATATTCCATAAAAGCTTCTTGCCTTATCTTCGCACTCTAAACCTATACTTTTCCTTTATTCTTAACAGAATCAATCACTTTATCAAAGGATTTTTTACTTTCTTCCTTTGAAACTTAACCCTCAAGAATTAATGTGCAAATCAAATGCTGAGCTATCGTATATGGCTGAATGTCTGCAAGAATCTGATAACCATTACCCACCAGCTCGTTTCTTCAAAATTAGCGAGTTTTATTATCATTTTGTTATTAAAACTTACCAATCCCACTAAGTAGCGAAAAAAGGACTTTCCAAGAAACCTCGGAAAGCCCCATAAATCAATGAATTTTCAATTACTCAATAATCGTAGCCACACGACCAGACCCAACTGTACGACCACCCTCACGAATAGCGAACCGAAGTCCCTGCTCCATAGCTACCGGATGAATCAGCTCAACTGTCATCTCTACGTTATCGCCAGGCATACACATCTCTACGCCGTCTGGAAGGTTGCAGACACCTGTTACGTCTGTTGTTCTGAAGTAGAACTGTGGACGATAGTTGTTGAAGAATGGAGTATGACGTCCACCCTCGTCC
>CATJPU010000134.1 GCA_949742505.1 uncultured Lachnospiraceae bacterium
ATAAAAAAGAGATAGATATTAGAATTTAAGAAATGTATGAGGTATATGAGGCTTGTTAAAAGACAGGTTTTTCATCCGTCCGCTGAATTTCAACGACCAACGATATGAACTGAAAAATCATATTTACAGGCGCATCGGCGATATGGTGCTGGATCTCTATATTCTTGCAAGTGATGAAAATGTCGGCAAGATACATGATGTATTGTCTGTTAAGATACCTAAAACCTCAATGCAGGCATGGGGACGGGCACCAGCGAAGCCAGACTTCATAAAAAAGGCACGATACAACCACGGAATATACTTATGCGGATCAAGCAGATGAACAAAGCATTTGATCCGTCAGAAATCCTATCGAACAAGGTCTATTTGTACGAAATAGCGAATCAAAAACTGGGGCAACTGGAGCTTTGAATTTTTAAAAGAGTCCTGGCTGTATATAAAAACAGCCGGGATTTTTGTACAATAAGATGATATGGAATGACAGATTATAAAAATATAAGCAATTTTTAAGTCTTAGTTTGACACAGCCATACCGGAGCCAGTACGGGGCGGTGAGCATGCTGACAGCAGTTATATTTTGTAAGGTGATGGATGGGAAGCAGAGAGGGCAAGGCTCTCCTTTTATTAGTCCCTCTGGATTTGATGGAACTGTTATTTTGGAGAACGATTTTTTTTAAAAGATACGATGGGACATTTTGGCTGAAAATCAGGCAGTTTGCACAGAAAGGAGTTAAGCAATGTTTAATATTGTATTATACGAACCGGAAATTCCGGCAAATACGGGGAATATCGGCCGCACTTGTGCGGCTACGAATACCAGGCTTCATTTGATTGAGCCTCTCGGGTTCCGGCTGGATGAGAAGAGTCTAAGGCGCGCCGGGATGGACTACTGGAAGGAGCTGGATGTGACTACCTATATTGATTATCAGGACTTTATGGAGAGGAATCCGGGTGTGAAGATATATATGGCTACCACAAAGGCGCCGAATATTTATACCCAGATTCAATATGAACAGGACTGTTATCTGATGTTTGGGAAGGAGAGCGGAGGAATACCGGAGGAGATACTGGTTGAACATAAGGAGAATGCCATCCGGATTCCTATGGTGGGAGATACCCGGTCTCTGAATCTTGGAAATTCTGCTGCGATTGTTTTGTACGAGGCATTAAGACAGAATGGATTTTCAGGGATGAATTTGGAAGGACATCTGCACAGGCTGGAGTGGGAGACGTAAACAGCGATTTTGCTTTGTGAGGCGAACGATTAAGATGGCTTTTTCCCTGTTATTTAGAAATTAATGCATAAAAAGCTGGAAAATACTAAGAAATTTTACAAAAAAATGAAAGGATTTAGTAAAATAAATGGATTTTTAGCCGGAGGCGAAGTATAATAAGAGGGAATGTTTTTTACTTCGTAAATAAAAGAGAGGTGGTGAATAGATGGTAGAGGAGACTATTCGTATAATCAAAGAAGCGGAGCAGGAAGCCGACGAACTGGTGAAGCAGGCGGAGGATAAATGCTCTGAGATTTTGGAGAGGGCATCTGCAGAAGCCAGAGGGGTGAAGGAGCAGGCCGTTAAGAAGGCAAAAGCGAAAGCCGATGCTGAACTGGCGGCGGTTAAAGCGGAAGGTGACGAATCTGTTAAGAAAGCATTACAGGATGTGGATAAGCAGATCGCCTCTCTTAAGACAGATGCAGGACAGAAGGCGGAAGCTGCCATAGCAGCCGTTATCGCGGATATTGCATAGTCCGGCAGACAGTAATGAGTAAAGGAGGGATGCGGTTATGGCAGTACTGCAGATGCAAAGAGTGAGTATCTGCGCGCTTAAGAAAGACCGTAAAGCCATTCTGGAGA
>CATJPU010000135.1 GCA_949742505.1 uncultured Lachnospiraceae bacterium
AATAAACTATGCCTGTTTTTCAATTTTGTATCCAACTCCCCACACCACCTTCAAATATTTTGGTTCCTTCGGGTTAATCTCAATTTTCTCACGGATATTACGGACATGAACCATAATGGTATCTGTATTAATTGCCCGCTCGTTCCACACCCGCTCATAAATCTCTTCTGCTGAGAATACCCTTCCGGGATATTTCATCAGCAGCAGTAGAATCTTGTACTCCATAGGCGTCAGCTTCACCGGCTCGCCGTCTACAAATACTTCCACCGTCTCCTCATTAAGTTCCAGACCCCCTACCACGTGAATATGTTCTTCCTCTTTATCCTGCTTTCCTAAACGCTCCATGAACCTGCCGTATCTTCGAAGCTGGGAATTTACCCTTGCCAGCAGCTCCATCGGAGTAAACGGCTTTGTTACATAATCGTCCGCTCCCATATTCAATCCCAGTATCTTATCCACCTCCTCTGATTTTGCCGAAAGGAAGATAACCGGGAAATCGTATTTCTCTCTGAGCCTTGCCGTCATGGTAATCCCATCCATGCGGGGCATCATCACATCCACAATTGCCAGATGGATTTCTTCCCTCTCAATCACTTCTAATCCCTCGATTCCGTCCGCCGCCTGAAATACCTGATAGCCCTGGCTCTGCAAATAGATTTCTACGCCTTTCCTGATTTCTTTATCATCCTCTACAATTAATACATGATTATATTTCTTATCCATGTTAACTCTTTTCCTCCTCAACCCGCCGGTGCATACTCCCTTTCTTAAGGCCAGCCATAACCTGTTCTGTTAACAGAATACCCTGGAAATCTTAATAGAAACATCTTGAAAAATAAAAGATTTTCTAAAGTTTTTGCGATGCCCTGAATACAATAATAAGACGGCATACAGAACGGACAAACAGAACGGCGCTCCGGTAAACGAACCCGTTACTCTACGAAAACGCTTCTGTATTGTCTGTGCGGCCTGTATGCCGTCTTGTTACTACTGTTTCCTCTATACTACTTCATTCAAATATATCTTTGACAGGGGAATGATCTTATGCATCTCTTCTTTCATCCGCTCTGTCATCTTAACGCCTTCTTCTGTGCAGACTTCCTCCACTGTCTTCGCACCAAATAACAATTCCGTTAATGCGGATATGGTTAGCCTTCCCTCGCTGTTCTCCGGCTTGCTGTCCATCAGCATCACACCGGAAAATTCTGTTCCGGTGACAACGACGCAGCGATTGTTTTCTTCGATGACTGGATCGGTAATCTGAAAGCAAACCGCCGCTAGGCTCTTCAAACGGACAGACATCAGGATTCGCCTCGCGTCAACGATACGCGCCATAATCTTTGGCGCCGTCTCTTCCGGCTGTTCCTCCGGAATCCATGGTCTGCAGTCTGCGATATTCTCTCCTTCGCGATATATCATCAACCTGGCGCCGTCGCTTGCATATTCTTTCTTAAGACGCCGATAATATGCTTTGCTCCGGCAGGCATAGACCTGATAATCTGAAGAAAGCTTCTGATTGGCCGCATCGGCCAGTTCTTCCATATCCGCTTCCTCCGCCGGCGATATACGGCAGACTCTTCCGTCCTCTAATGCCAAGGTTCCCGGTTCTCTCTGGGGACAGAGCTTTCGCTCCTGCACATATACCGTCCGGAAATCATAAGGCGTATAAATCGCTTCTGCCGCCGGCATCAGAAAGGTAAAGCTTCTGCCGGACGCATACATATCACGAAGCGCCCTGCGAAGAAGATCTCCCATATAACCGCGTTTCCGGTAAGACTCTCTGGTAGCCACCGCAACGATATAATCCACATCCTTTTTGCTGCCATTTACCATCAGTTCATAGGGATTCAGATGAAGCATTGCCTGAACTTCCTCATCCTCTTCCATCACATAAATCTGGTTGTCCTTTGTCTTTTCTGAATAGTAATAATCGATAAATCCCCGGCTGTCTTCTTTAAATACCTCTTCATAAAGAAGTCTGGTCTTACCATGTTCTGTTACATCCAGTTTACGAATCTCCATGTTCCCGCTCCTATTCCAGTTACGATTTTATACCCGCAGGGCACTATACCCGCAGGGCATACCCTATGGCCATTCAGCCATTTTATCCCTGAACGCGGGGACACCCTTCACAGGCAGCGCAGCCGTCCATCCCGAAATCCGCCGCCAAATAACTGTAATTTGCCGCTGTTTCCAGACAAACAACTGCCTGCGCAGAAATTCCTTCCCCGGTTCCGGTAAATCCCAGACCTTCCTCGGTAGTCGCCTTTACATTCACCTGACTAACTTCAATATGAAGCGCACCGGCTATGTTCTCCCGCATCTGCTCAATATAAGGAGCCATCTTCGGACGCTGTGCAATAATTGTCGCGTCAATATTGCTGATGATATACAGCCCGCTCTCCAAAAGCTCTCCCACATGTCTTAGAAGCTTCATGCTGGAAATCCCCTTATACGCCGGGTCCGTATCTGGAAAATGCTTCCCGATATCCCCCAGCGCAGCCGCGCCCAGAAGCGCGTCCATAATCGCATGAATCAGTACATCGGCGTCGGAATGCCCCAGAAGCCCCTTCTCATAAGGAATCTTCATTCCTCCGAGAATCAGCTCCCTGTCCTCTTCCAGTCTGTGCACATCATAGCCCATGCCTACTCTCATACTGCCGTCCTCCCATTCTATTTATAACTGCCGCATATCATTTCCTCAATCTTAGACGGCTCCGGCATTGAGCGGATTGCGCCCTTCTTCAGAGTGATCAGCGCCGCTCCGGCATTGGCATATGTCAGAATCTCTTCCAGTGTTTCCTTGTTCAGCCCCTCTAATCCATAGTTCAAAAGACCGTTAATCGCACAGCCGCAGAAGGTATCCCCCGCTCCGGTAGTCTCGATAGCTTTCACCGCAAAGCCTGTTTTCTGAACGCGGATATCCTTGTAATAAGCCCGGCTTCCTTCTTTGCCCATGGTCAGAAAAATAACCGGAATATGATACTTCTCCTGAAGATGGCGAATCCCCTCGTCATAATCCTCTTTTCCGGAAATAAACTGAATCTCATTATCGGAAATCTTCAGCATATCGCAGTACTGAAAACCATACTCCATGGCTTCTTTGGCGTCGTCTAAGGATTTCCATAAAGGCTCTCTCAAATTCGGGTCAAAAGTAATCAGACATCCAGCCTCTTTTGCTGAAGCAATCGCCTTCTTCGTCGCTGTCCTTACCGGCTCATCCGTCATAGATAACGTTCCGAAATGAAACACCCTCGACTGGCGAATCAATTCATAATCTACTTCCGTCTCAGAAAGCATCATATCTGCGCCCGGATTCCGGTAAAAAGAAAACTCCCGGTCTCCATCAGGAAACGTATGTACAAAAGCAAGGGTAGTGCGGACATTCTCATCCATCATGAGCCCCTTGGTCTCGATGCCTGATTCCTGAATCGTCTCTTTCAGAAGCCGGCCAAACTGGTCCTGTCCCACCTTTCCAAGAAACGCCGTCTTTCTTCCTAGTTTATTCAGCATGGCAAGCACATTACAGGGAGCCCCTCCCGGACACGCCTCAAACAAGTTGTTGCCCTGCCCGCTCTGTCCATTCATCGTGAAATCAATCAGCAGTTCCCCCATCGCAGTAACATCATATACCTTATCCATCTGTATCACTCCTGTCCTTCTTATTTTTCATCTATTATTTAATTCTACCATCTCATATCTGAATTAGCAAGCTTCGGCCTTTCTTTTCTGCACCTTTAGATAACCATTGTCAAACGGAGTTGTTCTGGACGACATACTATAGGAAATGGCTGTGGCAAAATCTATGATAACCCCATTAAATACAATGATACTCCAGCACACTTGAAATTTAACCCCAAAAATCAGCCTGAGCGCAAACGCATTCACCAAAAATAAAGCATAACTCATCAAAGCATTTACCAAAACCCTCTGAAACAGTCCCGCCTTGTACATGACTGCCGCAAGCGCCGCTGAGAGAATTACGTACAGAATCAGTATGAAAAAGCGGCTAAGTACAGGGATTGTGGTGTAAAGCCTTATTAAATGAGCGCGCATGCAACGCGCAAATCATAGCAGTTGAAGCGATACTTTATAAGACTATTCAATTCTCTATATAGCAAAAAAGCCCTTCTCCAAGGACTTTCTTAAGTAGCGGGAACTGGATTTGAACCAGCGACACCACGGGTATGAACCGTGTGCTCTAGCCAACTGAGCTATCCCGCCATACACTGCCTTCCTCTGTCTATACCAGAAGACTCTATTATATCTGCAACAGCTTACTGTTACAAAATGGGACCTACAGGGCTCGAACCTGTGACCCTCTGCTTGTAAGGCAGATGCTCTCCCAGCTGAGCTAAGATCCCACATTCAACGGGCCGCTTCCGCAAC
>CATJPU010000136.1 GCA_949742505.1 uncultured Lachnospiraceae bacterium
AGCATAGTAGCTTGTAAATGTTCAATAAAATAAATAAAAAACTGCTTGCGTTAACATAAGAACTGATATATAATAGCCGTACAGAAAATAGTATTCCCAGGCAGGAGTATTTTCAACATATCAGATTTTTAACATTTTAAGTTCAGATTTATTCAGATGATTTTCAACAGAGCTGCTTTTACAGGTGAATTAGTATACGGCAGCTTGACAGATTCCCAGACGGATTTTAGAAAAATTACATGAATCAATGCAGGCATATTTTCTGTGCCGGGTAATATATCACATGCACTTCCGGGTTTTCGTATTTTATGTCCTGCGAGCGGGGATGCCATGCATTGAAAAGGAGGAGGTCATGAAGTCGGAGACAAAGGAGTACCAGGAATTATTTAACGAACTGAACCGGTATGAGAGAAAGGGAGTGTATATGGAGATGGAGGGGAATCCGGCCAGTCCGACTCAGATTGTCAGGGCGCATATGCTGAAGGAGGATTCCGGTTACATGAGGGATTATATATTAAATGATAAGGGGGATTTGAAGGAGCTGTATTTCTATCACATTAATCTGCAGGAGAAGTAAATGCCTTCCTATTAATTAATAAAAAAATTGTCGAAATATAATGACGGTCAACACTTTTATTGATATAATAGTAAAGCGATGTTGCAGAGAAGCCGGCGGCAGACCTGTAACAAGGCAATAGGAGGTAGACTATGGATCAAAGGCGGATTATGGATCAGAGGCGAAGAAGAACACGCGGAAGAAGGCAGTCTAAGCGCAGACGTAAGAGGAATCTGATGCTGAAGATTATTTTCTTTATTATATTATTAATAGGAATTGTTGCAGCGCTTTTGCTGTGGAGGCGATATGGCGGAACCAAAGAACGGGCTGATTTGGATGAATATTATGGGATTGAGAATGAGAATCAGCTTGCTGTTATCGTAGACAATCAGGTGCTGGAACCGCAGGGAAGGCTCTGGGAAGGCAAGGTATACGTAGAATACAGTATTGTACGCGATTATATTAATGAACGATTCTACTGGGACTCGAACGAGAATATGCTGCTCTATGTTTTGCCGAATGATATCGTATCGGTAGGCGTAGGAAGCAAAGAGTATTCCGTTTCCAAGCAGAAGAATAGTGAAGACTATGTCATTTTAAAAGCAGAGGGAAGTACAGCATATATTGCCTTAGACTTTGTTAAACAGTACAGCGGTATGGATTTTGAGATTTATGATGAACCAGGCCGTATTGTGATAGGGACGGAGACCGGCGATGTGAATGTGGCGCAGGTGAAGCGGGGAACCCAGGTCCGCTACCAGGGCGGAGTGAAAAGTCCGGTGCTGACAGAAGTGAAGAAGAAAGACAAGGTTCGCGTGATTGAGGACGAAGGCGACTGGAAGAAGGTTCGGACAGAGGATGGTTTCATTGGCTATATCCGTAAGAAGAATCTGAAGAATGAGACAACGGAGAAGGTTGTCAGAGATTATACGGAGCCAGAATATACGAATATTTCCAGAGATCATATTATTAATATGGCATGGTGCAACGTAACCAATTATGAAGCGAACGGCGGTATTCTGGAGCTGATTGCTCAGACAAAGGGGCTGAATACCATTTCTCCAACCTGGTTCCATGTTGCAGACACAGCGGGAAATATCGAATCAATTGCAGGTTCGGATTATGTGAATTACGCGCATCAGGCTGGTATTGAGGTATGGGCGGCAATTCGTGATTTTGACGGGGGAATTAATTCTTTTGAGGAATCTTACGAGCTGCTGAGTCATACATCCAACCGGGACAACCTGATTAATCAGTTGATTGCGGCGGCTCTTTCCAGCGGAATTGACGGGATTAACGTGGATTTCGAAAAGATTTCTACGGAGTGCGGAGAGCATTATATTCAGTTTATTCGGGAGCTGTCCGTTAAATGCAGGCAGAATGGCCTGGTATTGTCGGTGGATAACTATGTTCCGCAGGCATATAATCAGCAGTATCACCGAAAAGAGCAAGGGGTGTTTGCCGATTATGTTATTATTATGGGCTATGATGAGCATTATGGCGGTTCTCCTGAAGCGGGGTCTGTAGCTTCTTATGAATTTGTGGAGAATGGTATTGCCAAAACGGTGGAAGAGGTTCCGGCGAATAAGGTAATCAATGCGGTTCCGTTCTTCACAAGAGTGTGGAAGGAGACGCCGAAGACGGAAGCGGAGCTTGCGGCTTCAGCCGGAACAGACGAGGCGGAATATTCTACGAATGTGGAGAGTACGGCATACAGCATGGAAGAAGCGCAATATGTAGTCTCACAGGCTGGCGCTGAGATAACCTGGGATGATAAGACAAAGCAGAATTTTGCTACATGGGAAGCGGAAGGCAGCACCTATAAAGTGTGGCTTGAGGATGCAAATTCTCTGCAGCCAAGGCTTCAGTTAATGAAAGATTATGGTCTTGCGGGAACCGCAGCATGGCGTCTGGGACAGGAGACGTCCGATATCTGGGATGTGATTCTCCAATATACAAATTAAATGAAAGCATAGATATCCTCCGGCAGGCATATATTTAACTGATATATATGTTGCCGGAGGATATTTTTTGCGTCAGAAAATAGAGTTAGCTGCGGCAATTTTGGTGCTTGCAGCGCTTGTCTTTATCAGTAGAACGATCAGTAAATATGTGGACAGCAGTCAGGTGAAGAACGAGAAAATGATCATTGTTCTGGATGCCGGGCACGGCGGTTCCGATCCGGGGAAAATAGGGGTCAATGATGTGGAAGAGAAGACGGTGAATCTTGAGATTGCCGGAATGGTACAAAAACTTCTGAAGAAAGAAAAGATAGAAGTGGTAATGACAAGAAAAGAGGATACCATGCTTACGGGGCAGGATGGTCAGTTGACGAAGGTGGGAGATATGAAAGCCAGAGTGGCTCTGATTAATGAAACGAAGCCGGTACTTGCGGTGAGCATCCATCAAAACAGTTATCACCAGGAGGGAGTTAAAGGAGCGCAGGTTTTCTATTACAGTCATTCAGAAGATGGGAAAAAAGCTGGTGAACTGATGCAGAAGGCTCTGCTCAGTCTGAATCCGGATAATAACCGCAAAGCGAAGGCGAACGATACCTATTATCTGCTGAAGAGGACGGAGCCTCCGACGATTATTGTAGAGTGCGGATTTTTAAGTAATTGGGAGGAAGCGGAACTTCTGAAGGATAAAGAATATCAGGAAAGTATAGCGGAAGCGATTGTGAAGGGAATCAAGGCATATATAGAAAAATAGTACGAAAAGTGGTATACTTATCTGAGAAAAACGGTGTACCAGACGTTGCTCCTTCCGGCCTAAGAACTGCGGTATAGCAGGCAAGGCGAGACAAAGATTCCAATGCACTAACTGCTAACGGAAACGAAGAAATGCGAGCGACGCTGGAAGGCAGAGATGGCGGAGGGAGGTACGAAAGTGGGATTGAAAAGAGAGGATTACATTAGCTGGGATGAGTATTTTATGGGGGTTGCAATGCTGTCGGCGGCCCGGTCGAAGGACCCGAATACTCAGGTGGGATGTTGTATTGTGAGTCAGGATAACAAGATTCTGTCTATGGGGTATAACGGATTCCCGACGGGGTGTTCAGATGATCTGTTTCCATGGATTAGGGAAGATGCGGATGAACTGAAGACCAAGTATTTCTATACGGTACATAGTGAACTGAATGCGATTCTGAATTACAGGGGAGGGAGCTTAGAAGGAGCGAAGCTGTATGTGTCCTTATTCCCCTGTAATGAATGTGCGAAGGCGATTATCCAGAGCGGAATTAAAGAAGTAATTTATGACAGCAACAAGTATGACGGTACGCCGAGAGTGCAGGCATCCATGCGGATGTTTGACGCGGCGGGGGTGAATTATCACCGGTATCAGCGAACCGGAAGGCGAATAGAGATTGAACTCTAAATGGAAAATGCGTTAGTCATGAAGCTGCTCATCATGCAGGCGCCTGCGGCGCCTGCTTCTTTTACGGAGGCGATATTTGCCGGGGAAATGCCGCCGATGGCGTATACCGGAACAGGTACGCTAGCGCAAAGGTCTTTCAGGAAGGGGATGCCTCTTCCGGGAAGACCTTTTTTGCAGTCAGTGTCAAAGATATGGCCTGCTGTGACGCAGGAAGCGCCAAGCTGTACTGCAGACAGCGCGTCTTCCATCGAATGGCAGGAAGCGCCGATTATGTCAAATGCTGCCTTTTCCCCATCAGTAAGCGCGCCCAGGACAGGGAGCGGAAGATGGATGCGGCGGCAGCCAAGGCGGATGGCAATTTGGTAGAAATTATGCAGGATACAGGGGGTGTCGTACCTCTGACAGATTTCCAAAACTTGTTCTGCCAGAAGGGCGTAATCCGATTCGCTTAAATCTTTCTCCCTGAGGATAATTCCTGCCGGATGGGAGGAAGCGATTTCTTCTATGCGGGTCAGAAAGTCGGTGTTACATAATTTCCGGCTGGTTACGCATATAATATCAAACATAGAGGTAATCATTTAGAACCGGCTGCAGGCCTTCTTCCGTTATATCCCGATACATGGTATCAAGGCTCCGGTTGTCGTCGATTTCAAACTGCTCGTCTCCCTGCGCGCCGTCTGTCTCCTTTCCTGTGTATTTGCTTTCGTGGTCGCCGATGCCGGTGGATACTCCGGCCGAAACTTTTGTTGCGGCAATTTTTATCATACCGTTGCGAAAACGGGCGCTTTCTCTGGAGGATACGGTAATTCCGACAAAAGGCAGGAAAATGCGATAAGCGCATAGAACCTGACAAAGCTGTTTTTCGTGTACGTCCAGAGGATTGATTTTATCATTATTTATAATGGGCCGGAGTCTGGGACAGGACAGAGACATCTCGGCATGCGGGTATTTGCGCTGCAGATAATACACATGCAGCGCGCTTGCAAGAGCGTCCTTTCTGAAATCAGACAGGCCCAGAAGAGCGGAAAAGGCGACGCCCCGCATACCGCCCATCAGCGCCCGTTCCTGAGCGTCGAACCGGTAAGGCCATACCCGTTTATGACCCAGGAGATGAAGGGATTCGTATTGCTCCGTATCGTAAGTCTCCTGGAAAACGGTAACGTAATCGGCACCGCATTTGTGGAGATAACGGTACTCGTCCGTATTAACCGGATAAATCTCAAGTCCGACCATGCGGAAATAATTGCGGGCGAGCTTACATGCTTCGCCGATGTAAGCGACGTCGCTTTTGCTCCGGCTCTCTCCGGTAAGAATCAGGATTTCTTCCATACCGCTGTCGGCAATCACTTTCATTTCATGTTCAATCTGTTCCAGAGTAAGTTTCATCCGTTTGATATGGTTATAGCAGTTAAAGCCGCAGTATACGCAGTAATTTTCGCAATAATTGGCAATGTATAAGGGCGTAAAAAGGTAAACGGTATTACCGAAATGCCTGCTGGTTTCTAATCTGGCCCGCTGGGCCATTTGCTCCAGAAAAGGGTCGGCGGCAGGAGACAAAAGAGCCTTGAAGTCTTCAATGGTACAGGTGCGGCGTTCGAGAGCAGCCCTCACGTCTTTGGCGGAATATTTGGAATAATCATAACGATTCATCTCCGACATAACGGTGCGGCAGGCGTCGGATTCAATCTGCTCCATACCGGGTAGATATTCCATATGGTTCTTTCTTGCGGCAGGGTCTGTTTCCAGCCGGTGCTTTTTCTCAAGGGCCTGCGGGGACAGGTATTCTGAATCAATGAAAAAATGGCTATGATTCGATGCGGTTTCTGCATTTGCTGATTCTGTATATTTCATCGTAGTTCCTCCCAGATTAGAAATTCATTCGTGACCGTTCAGCTTATGGCCGTACTGCTGCTTTTTGTTCTGTTTTTGCCGGACCAGTATCCAGTCTGAAATTCGGTTTCTGACCGGATGGATTACTGGCTCCTGAATATATCAATCCCGCAGAAATCCAATCAGTGGGTCGGATGAAGAAGCTCCGCGGGTCAGGACTCTTCCGAGACCTGCCAGATAAGCGCTTCGGCCTGCTTCTATTGCTTGACGAAAAGCGGCGGCCATCAGGGGCAGATCTCCGGCGGTGGCGAGAGCGGTATTGGCCATGACGGCAGCCGCACCCATTTCCATCGCCCTGCAAGCCTGGGAAGGACTGCCGATACCGGCGTCTACAATAATTGGAAGATCAATTTCGTCTATGAGAATCTGAATAAAATCTCCGGCAGCTAAGCCTCTGTTGGAGCCGATGGGAGCCGCAAGCGGCATGACCGCGGCGGCGCCCGCATTGACAAGGTCTCTTGCCACATTCAAATCCGGGTACATATAGGGCATTACGATAAAATCTTCTTTGGCAAGAATCTCGGTTGCGCGGATGGTCTCCTGATTATCGGGGAAGAGATATTTGAAATCCCGCATAATCTCGATTTTGATAAAATCTCCGCAGCCAAGTTCTCTGGCAAGTCTTGCAATGCGTACGGCTTCTCCGGCAGTTCTTGCGCCGCTGGTATTCGGGAGCAGGGTAACGCCCTCTGGAATGAAGTCCAGAATATTCTCCTGCTCTCTGGTATTGGCGCGGCGAACGGCAAGAGTGATAATCTCTGCGCCGGCGTCTTTTACAGCGGCTTCAATCAGTTTCAGAGAATATTTACCGGAACCGAGAATAAAGCGGGATTGAAATTCATGGCCGCCAATATTGAGTATATCATTATGCATAGTCGTCCTCCTTTTTGTTAAATGGTTATCAGGCATCAAATTCGTTGGCCAGGATGCGCAGCGCCATCAGCGCCTGGTGGGACGCGCAGAGCGCGACCCGCGGGGCCATGAGGCCGGGTTCATCTTTAACGTCGCTGAACCGGTCGCCGCACAGATAAAAATGGCTGGTAATCCGGCGGGTCTGAATCGTGTTGGCGCTGCCAAGGCCTGCCATGCCGGAGGCGGCAATAAGGTACTTATCCGGCAGCAGTTCTAATACTGCGTTGGTGAGCATGGACTTTGCTTCCGGCTGATCGAAGGCTTCGCAGATAATGTCGGCAGAGGATAGAAGCCTTCTGACGTCATCTTCATCTATGATGCGGGCAGTGTGTGTCTCAAGTTCTATGTATGGAGAGATTTCCAGCAGGTTTTGGGAAAGCGCCTGGGTCTTGTCGAGCCCTATCTGGGACGCTTTGTATTGCTGACGGTGAAGATTCGAGACGTCCACCTGGTCGAAGTCAATAAGAATCAGTTTCCCGACGCCTGCCCGGGCAAGGGAAACAGCAATATTCGAGCCCAGCCCCCCAAGGCCGCAGACGGCGATAACCGCCGCTGAAAAACGGGCGTGCAAAGCTTCGCCATGACGCATCTTTAAAGCCTGATTAAATTCTCTTTTAGAAGGAATCATCTCAACCGCCTCCCACAAAGCTGACGACCTCTAATGTATCGCCGTCAGCAAGAATCGTTACTTCATATTGCGATTTTGGAACAATTGCGCCGTTTCGTTCTACGGCGATTCTGGCGCAATCATATCCGGCTGTGTCCAGATAATCGGCCAGAGATGTTCCTGCAATCTCTAAGGATGTCCCGTTGATTTTTACCATAGTATTCCTCCCGATAATACAAAACGGGAGATGCCTGAACTGGTATCTCCCATCTGCTATACGATTCCCGCTATAAATATCATATCGGTATTCCCTACGTTGGCATTATCCAAATCAGGTCAGCGGTCGAAGGGCGACACCTTCCTCTCAGCCTGTCTCACAAGCTCCCGTCTCATTTTCTTCTGTATCTTAATTCTATATTCATTTTTGCCAAAAGTCAACACTTGGATTATGAGTTTGCAGCCCAGCGCAGGCGGCGTGTGAACAGTAACGGTGGCGTGTGGTTACCATTCATGCGTTGGCCAGTATACAGTAGATTGAAGCAGGCGAATGTCTCTTAGCAGACAATTCAGGAGGGTTTTTAATGGAGATGAGATAGCGACTTACCGGGACTTAGGCACGAAGGCATTCCTGAGTGGCTTAGTCCCGGTTAGTCGGTAGCTCGGCGGAATGTTGCTCCGTCTGCTAAGAGACATTCGCCTGCTTCAATCTACGTCCGTTGGCTAAGGTGTGAATTGTAACATTGAATCAGAATCATTTATCATATATTCCATTCCGCCTTGGCGCACGTGCATATACGTGTTATAATTCAATGCAAGAAAGGAATGCATATGAAGACCTCAGAACTGCTAAAAATACTCAAGAAAAATGGCTGTTACCTTATCAGACATGGCAAGCGTCACGATATGTGGTTCAGTCCAATAACTGGTAAACAGTTTCCAGTTCCAAGACATAAAGACGAAATAAAGTCCGGAACACAAAAAAGTATTCTAAATGACGCGGGCATTGAATAATTCCCCGCCTTCCCCATAATAGAAAGGAGTTTTACTCATGGCAAAATATGCTTACCCTGCAATTTTTACACCGGAAGATGACGGAGGATTCTCCGTAAGATTTCCTGATCTGGAGAGTTGCTACACATGCGGCGATGATATGTTCGACTGCCTTACAATGGCGGAAGACGCACTGGCCCTTGTCCTCTATGGCTATGAAAAAGACGGAAGAAAAATCCCCTGTCCATCCAGCGAATCTTCCATCCCTCTTTCCGATAACGAATTTATAAACTTTATAGCCTGCGATACGTTAGAATACCGAAAAATGTATAATAACCGGGCAGTCAAAAAAACGCTCACTATTCCCGAATGGTTAAACGAAGCCGCTGTTGCAATGAATATAAACTTTTCACAGGTTTTACAAGAGGCTCTTATTTCCAAAATACAAATCTAACTAAAGTCTGTATCACTATATCCAACAACTAGTACAGAATTGCGTAATTAGCAGTGAATTATGCAATTCTGTACTAGAAAACCACCTACATCAAAACAGGTGGTTTCTTTTATGCTTAAAATCCTATAATCCATACCCTTCCATAAACCGCATAATAATGGTTGCACACTGCGCGCGTTCTGCTGTTCCCTGTGGATTGATAAGTCCTCCGTCTCCTTTGATGAATCCCATGCCAACTGCCCATCTGACTGCCTCGTCTGCAAAAGGACTTACCCGGTCTGCATCTGGAAATGCGCCTGTATCCCCTCTGGCCTCCGTATCCAGTCCCAGCATATTCGCATAGCGGAACATCATAACCGCCATCTGCTCTCTGGTTATCTCATCCGCCGGGCCGAATCTTCCATCATCATAACCGGAAATCACGCCGGAATCCTTCGCCCACATTGCCGGACTGGTAAAGAACTGACCGTCGCTCACATCCGGAAATGCCGCCGCATCATACCAGGCTTCCGGCTCTCCTTCCATCCGGTAGAGAATCGTAGCGAACTGGCCTCTCGATAATTTCACGCTGGGACCAAATTCTGTTTCATTCATTCCGGTCATAATGCCTCTGGAATATACGAAACCTGCCGCCTGCTGATACCAGTCTCCCTCATGTACGTCTGTAAATGGATGATTCATATCCACAGAAGTTGTAGGTGAATCCTCCGATGGTTTAGACGGTTCCCCTTCCGGCGGAATCACATTAGGTAAATCAGACGGTGCAGCCTCTTTTACATGAACAACGCATGTGACCGTATATTTTCCGTCTTCTGTCTTAACAGTAATAACACAACTTCCGCTTTTCTTTGCAGTTATGCATCCCTGCACGCCGTAAGCTCCTACGTTTCCCGCCACTTCTGCAATGGAACTGTCACTTGACGTCCAGATAAATTCCTCGTATGGAACCTCTGTGGCATTAAACGGTATACTGCTTACCTTAATCAAAGAGGTTTCGCCTGTGTTTAGGGTAATTTCAGTTTGATTTAAAGAAATCCCCGTCATGGCTATCCGTTTCTGCTGCCATTGCAGTATCGGGAATCCTCCGTTTATTCCTGCGCTGTCTGCAACCCAGTTATTGGAATATATTTCTTTTAATCCGTCATTAAGCTTCTTCAGGAATGAAGACTGTTTCATCTCTGACTTTCCGACAGGCTGAACATCCTCCTCTGCCATATCACATCCGCAGCCGGATAATTCCGGTTCATAATAGCAATTTAAAATAGCGGTCGTATCCATATTTACAGCAATCGGATGATGTGTATCGCCTGCAATCCGCCCTATGTTATAGCAATTACCAATATAACGATAATTCCTTCCGGCAATTCCCCCCACCTCATTAAAATGTCCTTCTGCAACCGAAATCTCTGCTGTATTATAGCAATTTTCTATCCACCAACAGTTCACTCCGGCGATTCCTCCTGCCGCAACGGCTCTTGCATAATTTCCTTTTATAGACATTTTGTTCACACAGTTTGCAATTACTCCTAACTTTATTTCATTTCGTCCTGCAATCCCTCCAAATTCATATCCTCCGTCAATGCTTGCTTTTCCAGATACCATGCAGTTCTTAATCAAGCCACTGTTATTTGTTGCAATTCCTCCCATGTCCATAGCAATTATAAAGTCCACATTTTCAAGAATTACATTCTCAACAACAGCCTTTTCTCCCAGTTCAGCAAATAACCCTCCCTGATAGCTCTTTATATTCACAATCCGATGGCCATTACCATTAAAATTTCCATTAAAATATGCTGCCGGCTGCCAGTTGAACTTCTCTGCGCTGTCCAACACAATATCTTTCTGTAGTTCAACGGTAGTTCCTGTAAAATCTTTTGACTCGCTCATTTGCGCAAATAGCTGCTTTAATTCGTCTGCTGTCGATATTCTGTATATAGAATTGTCATTCGCATACGCTGCTGCCGGATTTCCTATTGTCATCATAAACAACAAAACTGCCGCAAGAATAATTCCCGTAGTTCTCTTTATTCTTTTCATTCTAACTGACACTCTCCTTACAATTCTAATCTTATTTTGTTAATCTTTCATTTATCTTTGTAATCTATATTTTCCAATTGCAAACTGCCATTTTCTATTGGAAATCCTCTGCAGGCACAGATTATCCAATTTACTACACCGCAGAGGATTATAAATTAATAAATATTAACCTTCTTCAATACCAACTTTGGATATGTTACACCACTGCATGGTTTTCCACGCCATTGACATTTTCTGATTATCCGGGATGACTTCCTGCTCCTGTCCTTCTACAATCCATATCCTTCCATAAACCGCATAATAATCGTTGCGCATTGAGCACGCTCCGCTGTTCCTTGTGGATTGACATTTCCTCCATCTCCTTTGATTAATCCTGCTCCGACAGCCCACTTCACTTCTCTGTCCGCAAACGAACTAACCTGCCCCGCATCCGGGAATCCGCTCATATCCCCTTCTGCCGATATATCCAGCCCGCGCATATTCGCGTAACGGTACATCATAACCGCCATCTGCTCTCTGGTTATCTCATCCGCCGGGCCGAAGCGTCCATCTTCATAGCCAGATATTACACCGGAATTTTTCGCCCACATTGCCGCCTTCGTATAAAACTGACCGTCTGCCACATCCGGGAACGCCGCGCCGTCATATGTTACTTCCGGTTCTCCCTTCATACGATAGAGAATGGTTGCAAACTGGGCCCGGGACAGTCTCACGCTTGGACCAAATTCGGTCTCGCTCATTCCCGTCATAATTCCACGTTCATTCACGAATGCGGCGGATTCCGCATACCAGTCGCCGGTGTTCACATCTGCGAAGGGGACACGTTTGATTTCAACTGGGATAGTTTCTATACTGCCCTCTCGTGTATCTTCCATGGTAAATGAAGCCTGCATCGAGTTTCCGGAAAAATCATCAATATAGAAGCCGCCGTCCTCCTCAGAGTAATGCATTCCTTCCGAATCTTTCAATTTCAAAGAGCTAAACCATGTATATCCCGAGCTATTAAATACATTAACTGGCTTAAGCTCTCCATCTCGTGTCTCCAAATTATTACCAAATAATTCTTTAGAAAGAAATTTTGTAGCTTCGTTCACTACAAATGTATATGATTTTTGGGGAGACCACTGTATTTCACGCCCATTTTCAACAATTCCGCTAATTTCTGTTAGATAATTAAAACGGGCATTTAAATAAACTACAGAACCAGATATGTCAAGATTCCTTAGCTCATTATGATTACAGCTTACATTCCAAAATTCTCCCTGTAATTTTAAATAAGACAGCCGGTTATTATTACACCTTAATTGCGTCATTCCTTCAAGACTCTCTATCTCCAAAGAAGTTAATTGATTATTGCTACAGTACAACTCACTGATATTATTAACTCCTTCCAAATTCAATTCTGTAAGCTGATTATCAGAACAATCCAAAATTGTAATCGTATTCATCCCGCTTATGTCTAATGTTTTTAACTCTCTGTTACTACAATGTAATGCATCCAGATTCGTAAAATATTTAATCCCTTCCAGAGATTCGCACCCCTCCGCGTCTCCCTCTTCAAAGGTTATCACTGTCACAGAAGCAATTTCTTCCTCCGACAGTTGTCCTTCATGATTGCTGTCTATTTTCTCAGATACATAACTCCGAAAAGCGGCGTCCGGAAAATGCACTTCATCAACTGGAACATCTGACGCCAGAGACATATTCCCAGCTCCTATCCACAAACCAGCGCTTAACAACAATCCCAACAATATCTTTCGTTTCATAAAATCACTTCCCTTTCTTTTTAACTTACTATTGCGTCCTACCGTATCAAATCTTTTATATAAAAATCCTCTGCAGACACAATATTTTAAAAATCTTCGTCTGCAGAGAATATAAACTAACACCCCTGGCCTTATCTTCAATCAGCCTGATTCAGATTCTACAATCCATATCCTTCCATAAACCGCATAATAATCGTTGCACATTGAGCGCGCTCCGCTGTTCCCTGTGGATTGACATTTCCTCCGTCATGGTTAGCATCCAATTACAAACCGGTCCCTAATTATCCCTATTAATATTTTACTTTTCATATAGTCACTACTTTATTTACTTTTCAAATAATCATTAAATCTTGTCATAATAGTAGCACATACCGCACGGCTTGCATTTCCCTGCGGATTTATTCTTCCGTTGTCTCCTTTAATTAAGCCGATTTCAATTGCCCAGTTCATTGCTTCTCTCGAAAAATCACTCACATTTTCACTATCAGGAAAGACAGACAAATCTACTCCCATAGTCTCAGGTTTATTCCCGCCCATATAGCATTTCACCATATACCGATATAGCATTGTTGCAATTTGTTCCCGGGTAATTATATCGGAAGGTCCAAATCTTCCATCTTCATATCCCGTAACAACACCTTCACCCTGCGCCCATAATGCGGCATCCGTATAAAATTGACCATTTGCTACATCCGAAAATCGTTCCTCATAATTCATTTCCGGCTCTCCACTATCTCTCCACAATATTGTTGCAAACTGAGCGCGGGATAATTCTTCGCCAGGACCAAATGTAGTCTGCGTAAGCCCTGTCATAGTTCTATTGAAGTATGCTCTTGCTACATAATCATAAAACCATTCTTCCTCTGAAACATCCGTAAATGGCACCGGCACATAAACGTATTGTCCATAGCATGTACTGTCATACTCATCTTCCCCACAAACTAATACTACAATCTCACTCCCTTTATAAAATTTTTCTCCAGCTATTCCACAGATTTCAAATGAAATTTCCGCATTGGGTTTCAATTCATTTTTGATTACTGCCTGCCATTCCCCATGGGCAGATTCCTGTTCATCAACTACATCATTCTTAACAATTCTCCATCCTTCCAAAATATTTTCCTGATTGATGATACGAATCCGTAGTGTCTCTGCCGGATATGTATTTTCCGACTGATTATTTATACTTATTTGAAGTGTTGCTTCTTCAGATTCTTTCTGCTCCAGAACTCTTACATGAACTTTAAGAGGACGCTCATCCTCTGCTTTGGATGGAAAACCCACCATTGTCACAATAAGCAATGCTAATACTGTTACGATACTTATTCCAATTCTTTTCATTTTCATATCTTCTTTCCATTCATTTATCTTTATCATCTTCTACAACCTATATCCTTCCATAAACCGCATGATAATCGTCGCACACTGAGCACGCTCTGCTTGTCCCTGAGAATCAACCATTCCTCCATTGCCTCTGACTAATCCCTTTCCAACAGCCCACTTCATCTCCTTATCCGCAAACGGACTAATCTGTCCTGCATCCGGGAATCCGCTCATATCTCCTTCCATCGACGTATCCAATCCCAGCATATTCGCATAACGATACATCATCACCGCCATCTGCTCTCTGGTTATCTCATCCGCCGGGCCAAATCTTCCATCCTCATAACCGGAAATAACACCCGTACTTTTCGCCCACATTGCCGCCGCTGTATAAAACTGTCCGTCCGCTACATCCGGAAATGCCGACGGGTCGTATGCTGCTTCCGGTTCTCCCTCCATACGGTAAAGAATGGTTGCGAACTGGGCGCGGGATAACTTCACACCGGGACCAAATTCCGTCTCATTCATCCCGGTCATGATTCCTCTTTCATACACAAATCCTGCCGCATCATAATACCAGTTATCTACCGTCACATCCGTAAATGGAGATTCCCACCAGGCGAAAATAGAATCCAAATCAAGATTAGAAACATCCAGCCACCACAAACACTTGTCAAATCCGTCATACAAATTTATCTTAGCACTGCCAATTACACTGCTCGCCCAGACAGGCATTTTATCTATTATTGTGCCGTCTTTGACGTGCTCCGCCAATGCCTTCTTAAGAGCATTCTTATGAAGGGTCACCGTCCCTGCCGACATATCATACGAAAATTCATTAGTATCTGAAAATAAGAACACCTTGGAATTGCCAATCTCAATTATATTATACATGGATTCCAGTTCAAAATAGTTTGTGCCATTCTTAAAATGGAAGACTGCATCCTGGCTTCCGTCAAAAGAAACTGTCTCATCTGTAAAGCTCCATGGCCTGCTCTCCTTTTTTACTTCTATCGTAAATTCGGAACGACTGATTTCTTTTCCGTTTAAATCTGTCTGATAACTTCCCAAAAATATCACTGTAACCGCATAGTTTCCCACTTTGGCAAAATTTGATATATCAAATGTGTTGTTAAAATAATTCTCCTTTTCCAAAAGAGGAATATCAATATAATCTTCCGTTATCAGGTTTCTGTAGTCATTCATAATAGATGTCAGCCGCTGGCCATTCACCATAACTTCAAGTCTCAGATCATCAACAGCATAATCTCCAAGACTTGCAGGTACTCTTAAATATCCTCCTTTCCATTCAATAGACGATACAGTCACTCTCGGAACTTCTGCTGTCTCTGCATTTACTTCAATCTCAGCAGATTCAGCTACTCCCGCTGGTTCTTCTGTCTCCAATGTCTCTTCTGCCTGTACACTTTCAAAAACCGCCGCCTCTTCTGCGCATACTGGTAAAATAGCGCTGCATACTAGCATGGCTGTAAGAATTAGAATTGAAAATGTTTTGCTTGTCTTTCCCTTTTTCATTCTCTTAACTTCCTTTCCACTATGATTCGCCCTATATAAACAAATCCAATTTCAGGTCTTTATTTCACGTCTGCACAAATGCTATAATCCATATCCATCCATAAACCGCATGATAATCGTCGCACACTGGGCGCGCTCCGCTGTTCCCTGCGGATTGACATTTCCTCCGTCGCCTTTAATCAAACCTGCGCCAACTGCCCAATTCACTTCCCTTTCTGCAAACGGACTAACCCGTCCTGCATCCGGGAATCCGCTCATATCTCCTTCCGCCGATGTATCCAATCCCAGCATATTTGCATAACGATACATCATAACCGCCATCTGCTCTCTGGTAATTTCATCCGCCGGACCGAATCGTCCGTCCTCATAGCCGGAGATTACGCCAGTGCTTTTCGCCCACATCGCCGGAGCTGTATAGAATTGCCCCTCTCTTACATCCGGAAATGCTGCCGGGTTATATGCCACTTCCGGCTCTCCCTCCATACGGTAGAGAATGGTCGCGAACTGGGCGCGGGATAATTTCACACTGGGACCAAATTCTGTGTCAGTCATTCCAGTCATAATTCCTCTGGAAAATACAAAATCCGCCGCATCATAATACCAGTCGATGTCATTCACATCTGTAAACGACATCTTCGGCATATCCTTCTCTACCCATGTCAGGCCTGAGCCGTATGCTGCTTTGATTTCTTCTGTATAGGTCGGATTGCCAGCCGGATAGTAGGCGATTCCATTCAACACATCCTCAAACGGCTCTTCATCAGAGGAATATTCGTTTTCTTTTATAATCTTCGGCGCATCACCTTTAAATGTAACTGTTTGAAGTCTCTGACAGTGAGCAAATGTAGCCTGCCCAATACTTTTTACACTGTTCGGAATTGTTATTTCCAGCAAATTGGGACAGCCCCAGAAGGCCATATCACCAATCTTTGTCACCTGATTCGGAATCGTCACTCTTCTAAGTTCCAAGCAGTCAGCAAATGTATTACATTGAATTTCTGTAATTCCTTTTGGAATTGATATCTCCGTTAAGCTCGTACAATGCGCAAATGCTCCTCTTCCTATTTTTATTACATTTTCCGGAATAGAAATTGATGTTAATCCGCTGTTAGCAAATGCATACTCATCTATCTCTGTTACACTTTCTGGTATAGAAATTGATGTCAACGCACCACAATTATTAAACCCTCCTATCTTTGTCACACCGTCAGGAATAGATATTTCTGCCAAAGACCAACAATAGCCAAATGTTCCAACTTTTATCTCCGTCAATCCAGCCGGAAGATTCACAGAGGTTAACAGATCATCAAAATAAAATGCAAATTCTCCAATCTCTCTTACACTATCCGGAATAGAGATATGCTCAACATAATGGTAATAGGAAAACGCTTCTTTTCCTATTCCGGTAACCCCTTCTCGAATCACTACGGAAATAACTTCATCTTTTAAATCCACAGGTACCGGATTCTCCTCTATCATCCCATTCCCGGAAATTGTCAGTACCCCGCCTTCTAAGTTCCATGCAAGCCCATTCGCATCCACCTCTGAAAATATCTCCGCCGCTACAATCTCTTCATTTTCCGCTGCTTCCACCGGATTTTCATCCTCTTCCACCTCATTTCCCGCTGCGCCTCCATCCGTCTCTGCCGCCAGCACAGACGCACTGCCGCCAAACGCCAGCGTCACCGCCAGCAAAGCTGTCAACCATCTTCTTTTCATCTCCACCTGCTCCTTTCATTCTTTTCCATACCCTTTTCATTACTCCCACACTCCCTTATTTTCGGACCGCTGTTTGGAAGCATTTTTCAACCACATCTTTATGCAATTTTGCATGTTTCAACAAAAATGCCAACCGCAATGCATCCCTTTCTTTTCCACCTCCTCCTTCTCCGCTATCTTCTCTGCCACACAGGCGCAAAGTCCCGCCAAACCGACCATTCCGCCTGTATAAACAAACCGCCGCTACATAATCCCCTCCGTATGCGCCAGCACAGTCTCCACCTCCAACACATATCCTTTCTCTCGTTCACATGGCTTTGTCCTTTCTTCGCTGTCGTCCTCCCCCACAGTACGAATCAAGATTACCGAGATATTATCCCTCTCTCCTCTGTCCAGAACCATCCGCGCGGCGTCCTCTCCCCGCGCTCTCATACCCGTTTCCTCCGTCATTTCGCCCGGAGCAAATATCTCCAGCAATTCTTCATTACGAATCTTGTGCCGGAATCCATCGGTACACAGCAGATACACCGCGCCGCTCTTGATGCTCCCGCTGTAATAGGCCGGCTTTACAGCCTTGGATGCTCCAATCGCCTGAAGCAGAACATGCTCCGACTTAGAAGCCTCTTTCTTCGACTTTTCCTCTGCCTTCATCAATTCCGACAGCATCTGATCCTTCGTAATCTGCACTGCCTGTTCTTTGATTTCATAGATACGGCTGTCCCCGATATGTACAATATAGTAATTTCCCTTCCAGAAAAGCATCGCCGTAACCGTCGTCCCCA
>CATJPU010000137.1 GCA_949742505.1 uncultured Lachnospiraceae bacterium
AACTATGCGGACGCGCTTCGTGAGATTTCCGCGGCGAAAAAGGAAGTTCCGGGACGCCGCGGCTATCCGGGATATATGTATACGGACCTTGCAACCATGTATGAGCGTGCGGGACGTCAGAGAGGAAAGGACGGAAGTATCACGATGATTCCGATCCTTACCATGCCTGAGGATGATAAGACCCATCCGATTCCTGACCTTACCGGATATATTACTGAGGGACAGGTAATCTTAAGTCGAGAGCTGTACCGCAAAGGCTTACAGCCGCCAATCGACGTGCTTCCGTCGTTGTCCCGTCTGAAAGATAAAGGTATCGGTGAAGGAAAGACAAGAGCGGACCATGCAAATACTATGAACCAGTTGTTTGCAGCCTACTCCCGCGGTAAGGATGCGAAGGAATTGATGACCATCTTAGGAGAGGCTGCTCTTACTGAGATTGACCTGAAGTATGCGGAGTTTGCCGATGCATTTGAAAAAGAATACGTATCTCAGGGCTATAATAACGACCGGGGTATCGAAGAGACTCTGGAAATCGGCTGGAAATTACTGTCCATGCTGCCAAGAGCAGAGCTGAAACGTATTGATGATAAGTTCCTTGATCAATATTATGGCAAACAATAAGGAGGTTGGATAAATGGCATCAAAGCAGATTACTCCTACCCGTATGGAGCTTACCAAGACGAAGAAGAAGCTTGTTACCGCCAGAAGGGGCCATAAGCTCCTGAAGGATAAGCGGGATGAGCTGATGCGTCAGTTTTTAGAGCTTGTGAAGGAGAATATGGAGCTGCGTAAGAAGGTAGAAGCCGGAATCCTCTCTGCAAATAAGAACTTTGTCATTGCGAAGGCCGGAATGGATGAAGCCACTCTGAATACGGCCCTGATGGCGCCGAAACAGGAGGTTAATCTTGAAGTGGGCCACAAGAACGTTATGAGCGTTGATATCCCTGTTTTTAACGCAACAACAAGAACAGCGGATGCCAATGACATCTATTCTTATGGTTTTGCATTTACCTCCAGCGATTTGGACGGCGCTGTGAAGTCGCTGGCGGATATCCTGCCGGATATGCTGAAGCTTGCGGAAGTCGAGAAGGCATGCCAGCTTATGGCCGCCGAAATCGAGAAGACAAGACGGCGTGTAAATGCGCTGGAGCATGTGACCATTCCGGATGCACAGGAAACGATTAAGTATATCACTATGAAGTTGGATGAGAATGAGCGAAGCTCGCAGATTCGTCTGATGAAGGTGAAAGATATGATGCTGGAGGAAGCGCACCACTACAGCGAGAGAGAAGCATAATGGTCAGACTAACGGCAGTCTGACAGACAGAAAAGATACGGGGGACAGAATTTATTCTGTCCCCCGCAAACATTTAGCTGAAGATATTCCGCCTGTGCGGATAGGAAGTGTCTGCCGGAAACAGGGCGCTTTATTACGCAATGCTGGGCAACACTCCTATTATACAGATATAAAAATTCTGAAAATTATAATTAAAATATAGGATTTATCATACTTAATTGTTTTGATAACGTTATTATGTGTCTACTCGGCTCTAACACGTGGGATTAGGGATGTCAAGGGAATGGGGTGATAAGAAGTGTGCCAGAAGGCTGATAAGGATATATTGACTTTAGAAGAATTATTGGCTATAATTATTCTCGCAAAGATAAATAGGTCCTTGCAATTGGGAGAGTTATCGAAGTGGTCATAACGAGCTGCACTCGAAATGCAGTTGTCCTTGTTTGAGGGCACGTGGGTTCGAATCCCACACTCTCCGTTATTCGTATATCTCGAAGCAGAGCCACAGAACCGACTGGTTTTAGTAAAATCAACGGTTTGCGGCTCTTTTTAATTTACAGTAAATCAGATATATTAGTATTTCCTTCGCTTTTTTTTCGGCGGATACCTGTGATAATGAGAATAATTAACAGCAGGCTGCCCGCAAGCATACAGATTCGGAAGAGGCGTTTTTGTCTGAGTCTCTCTTCTCTGAGCCGGGCGGCTTTTTTCTCTGCTGCAATCCGTTCTTTGGCAAGTTCGGCCTCTTTAGTCTGTGAATCATCGACCGCTTCTTTTATATGTACAATCTGTAAATTAAGCTCAGCCTCGATTAAATTGCGGATAAGTTCCTGTCCCTGCTGGTCGGGATGGAGTCCGTCTGCCTGAGTATGGCCGGCAATATCTGAATTTAACAGGTCTACAACCTGATAATTGTAATCTTCGGAATGCCCATAGATAATTCCATTCATTTTTGCGATGAGATTCTTGACAACAACATTCAATGTATCTGGCAGTTCTGCATTTTCCACCGGGTTATAAATGGTTGTTACAACCATTTGGCTGTCGCTTTTTCGGAAATGATGTATGGTTTCGACTGCCAGTATCCATTGTTCTTCAAAAGAGTCATAATCCCATCCAGTAATGGCGCTGACTACATCAACAAGCAGGAGAGGGTTGGATGAAATTCCTTCCTGCAGGGCAAGCAGCGCTTCATCGGCAGTGCGGTATTTGGTCTGGCTGTCAAGGATTTCGCGGGAGACTTTTTTAAATTCATTCATCAGGTCATTCGCGCCGATAGTCAGAGTGATGATATCTGCGTCTGCCAACGCTTCCTGCACTTCGGGCTGTGTTAAAAATGTTTCATTGAGTTTTGCGGTGGTCAGTCCGTTTTTCGTATATTGCGCTAATTCTGTCCTTGTTTGGTTGAGAGTCTGCAAATCCTCTGCAATCAGTGAAGGATAACTGATAAGTTCGGATGTGCTTTCGGCACAGTAGCCGTTTGGAATGCTATCTCCTAATGCGGTGTAATGCAGCGCAGGCTCTTCCTGCCAGCCGGTATCTTCTGCAGAGACACCCAGTGTGGGAAGAATCCATAGTACAATGCAAATGCTTAGTATGAAAAAAGTGATAATGAATGGTCTGATTTGTTTTTGAGTTAAGTGTGGCATTATCTTCACCTCTTTGAAGGATATCCAAAAGAGCTGTATAAAAAGTTCTTTGGATAGTATTGCTCCTGTTTATTATATTCTATCATGGTTAGAATATTTCTTCCAGAGAGTGATTGAAGATTGCATGCGCGAATCATCCGGAAATATTTAAGGATGTTCGCTTTGCATTGGGGGAATACGGGCGTGGTTCCGTTGCATACGTCAGCTACTTTCACAGATTGAAAGTATGCCTGAAAAGTATAATGACTATTATGAGCCATTTATCGACGGCGGAGCGGTAATGTTTGAACTGTTGCCTGCGAATGCTCTGATAAATGATATTAACAAGGCGCTAATAAATGCGTATAAGCAGATACGTAATGTACCGGCAGCATTTCTGGAGGCCGTAAACAAGTTCGACGAAGATAAGCATTGTTTTAATGGCTTGTATCGTGTAAATGGCAAGGGATGCTTTAATGTTCCATATAACAATAGCCGCAGAGCTACCTTTAATGAGAAAGCTATCAGGGGGATTTCGGAATATCTTCAGGGGGGTAACTATTATGGATGGAGATTTTGAAGCGGCTTGCAGAAATGCGAAGAAAGGCGATTTTGTGATAAATGAGTTATATGGTAACAACGGCTACAGGTTAGAGGTTGTAAGCGTGAAACGTATGATTAATTCGGATGCGTCCAACAGAGTCGGCGAAGAAGTAATTATATGCAACTGTTGAAGAGGTTGGAATAATGGAAAACCTATTTGAAAAAAGCGTGCCATTATATTTTGAGAGCGGGGAATTGCAGTTGATTCTGGGTGATTCCTTTCAGCTCTTAACAAAAATGAAACCGGGATCTGTAGATGTGATATTTGCGGATCCGCCATACTTTTTGAGCAATGATGGTATTACCTGCCAGGGTGGAAGAATGGTTTCGGTAACGGAATCGGCTGGAAAAGTGCGAGGGGCAATCTGAGAGAGACGTTCGAGGCTATGGAACATGTTTATAGTATTAGTGATTTAGAAAAAGGAATTATTTATAAAGTAATGGGGACAGAAATATCATAGATATGTAGTCTTTGTCGCTTTGTCATAATGAATGCTCGTGCATAGTATAATATAAAAAAGATTAGGAGCATTTTTATGCCTTATTCAATTATGATGGATGCCGGACATGGAGGACGAGACCCGGGAGCAGTATATCAGGGCAGAAGAGAGAAGGACGATACGTTAAGGCTTGCGCTTGCGGTAGGAGAGATTTTACAGAACAACGGGATTGATGTGGAGTATACAAGGACGACGGATGTCTATGAAACTCCGTATCAGAAAGCGGCGGAGGCCAATGAGGCCGGGGTTGATTTATTTATATCCATTCACCGAAACTCTTTCCCGACAGATAATACGGCTTTTGGGGTGGAGTCTCTGGTATATGATTTATCGGGGTTGAAATATGAGATTGCAGAGTCGATTGACCAGCAGTTGGAAACAGTTGGATTCCGGGATTTGGGAGTCAAAGCAAGGCCGAATCTGGTGGTGCTGAGACGGACGAATATGCCTGCGGTGCTGGTTGAGGTAGGTTTTATCAATTCAGATATAGATAATGAACTATTTGATGCGAATTTTGACGATATTGCGCTGGCGATTGCAGACGGGATTCTGGATGTATTGAGGAGTCAGGGGCTGGTTCCGGATGATGACGCAGGCGGTGCAAATGGAGGAAGTATGCCGGGAGGCAGTACAGCGCCCGGATACCGGGTACAGGTAGGCGCATTCCGCAATCAGATGTATGCGGGGCGTTTGCTGAATGAACTTTTGGAGCAGGATTATCCGGCGTATCTGATTGATTCCGGAGATTTTATCCGGGTGCAGGTTGGGGATTACGCGGATATGAATCAGGCGGTGGAGATGGAGCGAAGATTAAAGAGAGACGGGTATCAGACCGTATTAATTCGGGATTAGAGTAAAGCATTGCATTATAATAAAGATGTGCCTGCCGGAAGGAGGAAGCAACCTGTATGATAGAAAGCTGTGTTATGTGAAGAAAAATTTCTGAGCAGGATTAGAGGTGGGGACGCTGTTTCATGCGGCATCCTCATTCAAATATTTTTCTCTGATTTTTGATTTGCGTCAGCAATAAACCAATCCGCAGAAGACATCCGGCAAATATGATTAGATCAATTTAAGGAGCAGAACCGACAGATATGTGAGCAATCGCAGTCTGCCGGTTTTGTTTTATATTTAGGAAACTTCGTTTTCCGCATAATAAAAACTCTCTTGGAAAGTACGACTTCCACAGTTCTCATACTTCAAATATTTCTGAAAGCAAAAATATTTTTCAGAAAATAATATATATAATCATACAAACTATATAAAAATATTAAATAAAAATCTTATAAAATCATGAAATTCTAACAATTAAAGTGTTCGTATTGAAATAATTAATGAAAAATGATATTTTTATGGTGAAATAAATAAAGCTCAGTTAACTGAATATGTGAAGAATGAAGATGTTGTATAAGGAGGAAAACGATGGGGCGGGATTCGGCAAAAGTATTTGGAAAGTTGTTGTCTCCGATTCAGTTGGGAGATGTAAGATTAAAAAACCGGATTATTTTCCTGGCGCACTGGACGAATTTTGGGAATAATCATGGGTATCAGGAGGATGGTCTGGCGTCGGAGCGGCTGGCTATGCATTATATTGAGAGAGCGAAGGGCGGCGCCGGCCTGGTATGCGTAACACAGAGCGTATCGCCGGGAGGGCAGATGGGCCGCACTATGGTGCACGCCCATGATCCGAGTAATGAAAAAGTATTCCGGTTTATGACAGAGGAGATTCATAAGTACGGAGGAAAGGTATTCGGACAATTCAATCATCAGGGGCATACCTCCTGCATGCAGCGGCCGCCGCTGAAACTACTTGCGCCGACGCAGATGCCGGGACCTCATTGTTATGTAAATACAAAAGAGATTGAACTGGATGAAATGGAAGAAATCAAAGAATATTATGTAAAAGCGGCCGTACAGGAGAAAGAATGGGGATTTGACGGAGTAGAGTTGAAAATCGCCCATGACGGACTGCTTCGTACCTTTGTTTCTCCATATCTGAACCAAAGGACAGACCAGTACGGAGGAAGCTTTGAAAACCGTATGCGGTATCCCATCGAGATTATACAGGCGATTCGCAGGGAAGTTGGAGAAGGGTATCCGATTGGAATCCGGCTGTGTATGGATGAATTTACGGACTGGGGTTATAGCTGGGATTATGGCGTGAAGATGGCGCTTGCGCTGGAACAGGCGGGGGTTACCTATATTAATACGGACTCCGGGTGCTTTAGCAATTACAATATGGAAATCCCCAATAATTATATTCCCATGAGTTTTGGCGTGTATATGGCGGCGGAGTTAAAGAAGGTACTGCATATTCCGGTAGTGGCTTTTGGCAGAATTAACGATCCGGTACAGGCGGAGGAAATCCTGGCAAATGGAAATGCGGATTTAATCGGAATGTGCAGGCAGTTAATCTGTGATCCGGAAACGCCGAATAAAATCATGGAGATGAGGGTGGATGATATCCGGCATTGTATGGCCTGTTCGGAGGGCTGCGGACTGGTGACGACCCAGGAAGGCGTTGTCTGCGTGCAGAATCCGGCGGCAGGACGGGAAAAAAGGCTGGGAATCGGGACTTTAGAACCGGCAGAAAAAAAGAAGAAAATCCTGGTGGCCGGAGCGGGAATCGCAGGGATGAAGACCGCGGAAATCCTTGCAAAGCGGGGGCATGACGTTCAGGTTTTTGAAAAGAATGACGAGGTGGGAGGTCAGATGCTTCTCGCCGAGAGAATACCGTATCGTGCGGAGATGAGCGAGGTTTACCGCTATCTCAGAGTGCAGCTTCAGGAAATGGGAGTCCCGGTATTTACCGGATGCGAATTGACGGAAGAAAAGATTGACGAACTGAATCCGGATATTGTGATAGCAGCCACCGGCTCGAAACCGGTTATGCCGGAAATAGAAAGCGGGGAAGTGATTCTTTTGAATCCCCGGGAAGCAATGGAGCATGTGGAGAAAATCGGAGAAAAGGTTGTGCTGATTGACGACATCGGCTACTGGCAGGCCATGGGCGTTGCGGATTATGCGGGAAGCGTCGGAGCAGACGTGACTGTCGTAACGAAAGAATATTATCCGGGAAAGGATATCGAAGAGACTTGTCAGGAAATTCTGTACAAACGTCTTTTGAAAAACGGCGGGAAGGCTATTGTTAAGAGCAGGCTGCAGTCGGTATCCGGGAAAACGGTAGTGCTGGAACATGTGGTAACTCATGAAGAAAGCCGGATAGAGGGAGTGGACACGCTGATTGTTGCCGGGGCGAGCCGGTCTGAGAACGAATTATACAAACGAATCAAGAGCAAAGGGGACAGAGAAGTATACGCGGTTGGCGATGCGGCTGCTCCGGGGACGGTCCTGCGGATTATTTTTGAAGCGGAAGAACTGGCCAGGAGGCTGTAAATTTTGGGCCCGATTGCACAGGGACTTTGGTGCAAAGCAGCGAAAAGGAAGGGTGAAAAGAATGAAGATTATAGTTTGCGTAAAACAGGTTCCGGATACTGCGGAGGTAAAGATAGACCCTGTTACCAATAATCTGGTGAGAGAAGGGGTTCCCGGAATCATGAATCCTTACGATGAAGCGGCGGTTATGATGGCGCTGCGGTTAAAAGAACAGACAGGGGGAACAGTCAGCGTTCTCAGCATGGGGCCGGAACAGGCGGGCCGGGAAATAGAAAATGCCCTGCACAGGGGAGCGGACGAAGGATATTTGCTCTGTGACAGGAGGCTTGGAGGAGCGGATACCCTTGCCACCGGGTATACGCTGGCAGAGACAATCCGGCGGCTTGGCTGTGATTTGGTTCTGTGTGGAAATGAGGCGGTTGACGGATGTACCGGACAGGTGGGGCCGTTAATCGGGGAATTCTTACAGATACCGGCGATGACGTACATAACGGATATGAAAATAGAGCAAGAGGGGCTGCGCTGCTACAGAGATACGGGAAAATATGTGGAAGTTTATCAGATAAACGGTCCGGCCGTCGTATGCATTTCCAATAAACAGCTTGCAGACGGACCGTATGATTTCAGAGAGAAGATTCCGGCTGTCCATGTGCTGGATGCAGGGCATCTGGAGGAAGAAAAAATTGGAAGAAAAGGCTCGCCTACGCGGGTAGCCGCTATTTCCGCCAGAGGCAGGGAACAGAATTACCTGAAGGTTGATTATCACTGGGACTGCGAGACAAGGATAGCCTACATTATGAATGGAGGGCTGGAGAAGAAAAAGAAGAATCTGAACCGGGAGAATAAGACCAGTCAGGCAGGTTTAATTATGGATGCGATTATGAAAAAATAGGAGAGGGAAATGTTGGAATATAAGAAGGAAAATTGTATAAACTGCGGATTATGCGAGAAGGTCTGTCCTTTTGGAGCCATTGAAATAAAGGAAGGATTTCCGGCTATCAATGACAATTGTACAGAGTGCGGAATCTGCGCCCAAAAATGTCCGGTAAATGCTTTCCATATGGAACAGGACAAGATTAGAAACCAGCGGACGGAAGAGTACAGAGGCTTCTGGGTGATAGGACTGGAAAAGGAAGGAGAGCCGTTAAACAAGGTTACACTGGAACTCTTAAGTACGGCGAGAAAGCTTGCGGATGAGAAAAAAGAGAAGGTTACTCTGCTGATAAAAGGGTTTGGAGAATGCGAAAACTGGAAGAGAGAAGCGCAGAGAACGGGCTGCGATAAAATCCTGCTGATTCCATGTGAACATCCTGGATATGATGCGAAACTTTATACCGATGCAATCGAATGCGCTGTCCGCTGTTTTAAGCCGGAAGCAGTGTTATTCCCGGCGACGGTCAACGGACGGGATTTGGCGCCGCGGGTTTCGGGAAGAATCGGAACTGGCCTGACAGCAGACTGTACCGGACTTTCCCTGGATGAAAACGGAGATTTACTTCAGGTAAGGCCTACGTATGGAGGAAGTGTCATGGCCTCTATTCTCACGCCGGAACACCGGCCCCAGATGGCTTCTGTTCGCCCGAATGTCATGGAGATTCATTGGACAGATGAGGAAAGGGAGATTGAAACAGCGTATCTGGAAGACTTTTTGCCGACCGCAGAAGACAGAGTGACACTGATAGAATGTCTCGAAAAAAATAATGTATTTGCAGATCTTACAGAGGCAAATATCGTAATAGCGGGAGGATACGGATTAAAGAACAAAGAAAACTTTGGCAGATTATTCCGGCTGTGCGACAAACTAAACGCCGCCGCCGCGGCAACCAGAAAGGCGGTAGACGAAGGCTGGGCTCCGGCAGAGATTCAGGTGGGGCAGACAGGAACCACCATAGCGCCGGATTTGTACATTGCTTTCGGAGTATCCGGAGCGCTCCAGCATACCCTGGGAATGAAAAATGCGAAAAAGATTATTGCCGTCAATCATGACCCGGCCGCGCCGATTTTTGACATCTGCGATGTGGCGATTTTGGGAGACGCCGGAGAGGTGTTGGAAGAATGCTGTAAGATACTGGAACATAAAGAGGCGTGATAACTATGGCGGTATCAACAGAGTACTAAAAATGAGGGGCTGGAGAAATGCCCCTCTGATTTTATGTTCTGGCAAACGGCGGATTCAATCCGCACCATCCTGATAATAAATAACATCTGTGAAGTCTCCTGCTCAATATTCTTTACTTGAATGTATTCGGAATAAAGGATGTGGATTCCCGAATAATCAGCTCGGTATCAAGAAGGATTGATTTGGGAGAAGCATCCGGATTCCCCGCGATTTCTAAAACCATCTCACAGGCGGAATACCCTTCCTGAAATTTCGGCTGGTTAATCGTTGTAATGGACGGGCTGAACATGTAAGCCAGAGGAATATTATCAAATCCGACGACCATGATATCTCTGGGTACATTGTAATGATACCGTTTCGCTGCTTTTATCACTGCGGCGGCGAATGCGTCGGAAATGACAAAAAAAGCGTTTGGGATATTGTCCGAATTAAGCAGCTGGCTTGTGGCGGCAAAGGCCATATCGTAATTGACTTCCGGAAGCTGAATGATCCAGTTCGGAGGGCAGCTCAAATCCGCGTTATTTAATGCGTCCAGAAAACCAAGTTTACGCTCGGAGGCGTATTTGTAAGAACGCGGTCCGTTGATAAAGGCAATCTTGTTCCGTCCGCATGCAATTAAATGTTCGGTTGCATGCTGGGCGGCTTTTCTGTCGTCAATGCTGATGTAGGGAAAGGGAGCGTCAGGATTAAATTCACAGCATTGTACAACAGGGGCGAGACTGTTAATTCTGTTCAAAAGCTCAGTTGACAACTGTGTTAATAAAATCGTGCCGATTGCATTTACCCGTTTGAGCAGATTGCAGTAATCGGCAATGGTATGCGAGCTGATAGGGATTTGGTTAATCAGCAGGTAGCAGCCATGGGCGTTTGCCGAAACGGTTGCGCCTTTGATGATTTCGGTATAAAAAGCATTGTCAATATCAGAAAGATTCAGGACGATGATAGGCTGGTGAATGGAATTTGACGTCCGATTTTTTAGCGGAGGAGTATGTCCGAGAGCCTGCATGGTATGTTCTACAAGGCGGAGAGTGTCTTCTTTCACAAGATCCGGGTGGTTCAGTACTCTGGAGACTGTCGCGGGAGAGACGCCGGATTCCCTTGCAATCTCAGAGACGGTAATTTTTTTCTTGTGGGTAATCATTTCTCTTTTTGATTCCTTTCTTTTGTGATGATGTGTGTAAACTCCCTCGAAATTTATGATGCGAATTCATAATTAGCGGTTTAGGGAAATGATTTTACGTAAATAGTATAGTACATAAGAATGCGTTTTGCAATTATTTCAGAAAAATGAAATTATTTCAGAAAACTTGTTTTTGTAATATACAAATTAGATAAAAATAATTAATATAATATGGATAAAACAATGAAAAATCTACAATTAAAATGAATGTATTGAAACAAATAATGAAAAGTGATATGATTGTTTCAGAAAAGAACTGGCGGTTTATACAGAGGGAAATAAGCTTCCGGTTATGACGGCGAGCCGGGGCTGTGGAAGGCGCTTTGTATATCTGTCGGCAAGGAGGGAAAAATATATGTTAGCAGCAAAGATACCGAAAACCAATACGATTAAAGTGGTAGAGGAAGAGATTCCCGTACCAAAGAAGGGGGAAGTCCTGATAAAGATGAAAGCTTCCGCTTTGTGTCGAAGTGATTTGCATCGTTATCATGGAGTGGCGATTTTTGATGAAGAAGATGAAAAGTCAGCGAACATTACTCCCGGTCACGAACCATGCGGTATTGTGGAAGAATTGGGAGAAGGAGTTACCAAGGTAAAGAAAGGCGACCGGGTTGCGATTTATCTGGGGCTTGGATGTGGAACCTGCCCGGAATGCCTGCATGGAGACGTGATGCTTTGCAAGGATTTTGCATGTATCGGATTTGCAGTGAATGGAGCCCATGCGGATTATATGGTAATACCGGAAGATAATTGCCTGCTTTTGCCGGAGAGCATGGATTATATTACCGGAGCGCTGGCTACAGATGTTGGAGGAACGCTCTATACTGCATGCCGGAAGGTTGGCCTGAATGGAACAAAAACAGTTGTGATTATCGGATGCGGACCGATGGGTTCCGGCGGGATTTTGATGGCGAAAGGCTTCGGAGCGCGCGTGATTGCCATTGATACCGATGAAAAGAGACTGGATATGGCAAAAGAACTTGGCGCGGATTACCGGATTAATCCGCTGAAAGAAGACGGAACAGCGAAGGTGAAAGAACTGACCAGAGGGCTGGGAGCTGACGCGGCAATCGTGACGGCAGGAGGAAGCGTTCCGCTTAATTCTGCGCTGAACTGTGTAAGGACTAAGGGACAGGTGGCGCTGATTGCGGAATCCAATGAAGCAGTGATTGACCCCAGCAATCAGTTTGTGAGAACCCTGATTGAATTGAAAGGGTGCTGGTATTTTAACCGGGGAGACTGGGAAGAGATTGCGAATTTTATCGTGGACAGGAAGATTGAACTGAAGAAAATATCCAGCCACACCTACCCGATTGAGAAAGCGGAAGAAGCTTTCCCGTTATTTGATTCTGGTGCAACACAAAAAGTTGTGTTTGTATGGGAATAGAGACAAGAAGTTACAAAAGGAGGCCAAAGTTATGAAGAAGAAACTTATGTGTGCATTGTTATGTTTGACAATGACGGCAGCAATGATGACAGCATGCGGAGGCGGAGAAGACAATGCCGGAGGCGGCGCCGACGCAGATGCAGGTTCGGAGGAGAAGACAGAGGCGCCTGCGGATTACGACCCGGTAGATTTCAGCGGTTCGGAAGTGTTCGGCGTGTCTCCGTCAGGCGAAGCGGCAGGCTCTATTAAGGATGTACAGCTTACCGATGAAGAAAAAGAGGAAATCAGAAAAGGAAATTATACGGCGGCATTTTGTTATCATCAGTTGGATAATCAGGTAAATATCAGCAAATACGAGGCAACCTGCGCAGTGTTAGAGGATTTAAATATTGAAGTAGTCTCCACAACAGACGCGCAGTCAGATGCGGACAAGCTGGTGAACGACCTTGAGACTACGCTGGCTCTGAAACCGGACGTACTGTTCTCAATGCCTTACGACCCGGATGTTACGGCGGCAACCTATCAGAAGTTTGTAGAGGCAGGAACAAAGATTGTATTTATGGAAAATGTTCCGACCGGATTTACGGAAGATCAGTATATTACAATGACAAATTCGGATTCTTACGGCAATGGAAAATATGCGGCTGATATTCTTGCAAGAGAGATTGGATATTCAGGAAAAGTAGCGATGGTATATTATGACGCAGATTTCTTTACCACAAATGAAAGAGACCGGGCATTTAGAGAGACAATGGCGGAATCGTACCCGGATATTGAGATTGTGGGCGAATACGGTTTTACCAGTATTGATGTGGTAGGAGCATCCGCAGACGGTATGTTTGCAGAGCATACAGACCTTAAGGGAGTGTACGCTTCCTGGGATATTCCGGCAGAAGACGTTATGGCGTCAGCGCAGGCTGTAGGACTGAACGATCTGGTCATCACAACGGTTGACCTTGGCGACAATTCCGCGACTCTGATTGCAAGCGATGGAATGATTAAGGGCGTTGGATGTCCGAAGGCTGTAGAGACAGGAGAGATTGAGGGACTTGCGGCAGCATGCGGACTGTTAGGCAAAGACGTGCCGAAATATCTGGTGTCTGCATCTCAGGCAGTAGCAAGAGATAACGTGCTGGAGGCATATCAGGTTTGCTTTAATATTGATACGCCGGATATGGTGAAAGAAGCGTACGACTCAGCAGAGTAAAATGAAAGCCTGCATCTGAAGCAATGTGTGGCTGGCCCTGCCGGGAGGCGGTTTGGAAAATGTCCGTTCCTGTGCAAAGCTGGGCAACATTCCAGCGAACTAACTGCCAACTGCGGCTAAAGCATTCAGGAATGCCTTCATGCTTAAGCCGCAGTAAGCAGTGAATTTCGCTTCCATTAAAAGCGCCCCTTGGATGCTTTGTACAGGGAAGGACGTCTTCCAAACCGTCTCCCGGCAGGACCGGCCGCGTAGGTTAATGGCGTGGGAGATATGGTTGTGCGGGTGCAGGATTCCATTTTTAAATTTAAAGGAGAAATTTTGAGTATGAGTGATGCATATGCAATTTCTTTGGAACATATATATAAATCCTTTGGGAGCGTCGAGGTTTTGAAGGATGTGAATTTCCATCTGGTGAAGGGGACGGTGCATGCTCTGGTGGGAGGAAACGGCGCGGGGAAGTCTACGCTGATGAAGATTCTTACCGGAGTGTATACCTGCGACAGCGGGAAAATCGTGGTTGACGGGAATGAAGTGAAGATACGGAATACGAAGGACGCGCAGAAGAACGGCATTAAGATGATATTCCAGGAATTGAGTTTGTCGCCCACGATGACGGTTATGGAGAATATTTTCCTTGCAAATGAGAGTGTGAAAGGTATCGCGCTGAATAAGAAGGAAATGTATCGGAGAACTGCGGAGTTATTTGAGGAACTGCATATTCATGTGAAGCCCACAGATAAAGTGAAGGATTTGGACGTAGGAGTGCAGCAGCTTGTAGAGATTGCGAAGGCTTTGTCGGTGGAAGCGAAAGTGCTGATTATGGATGAACCGACCGCTTCGCTTACGGAAAAGGAAACCAATACATTATTCCGGATTATTGAACAGCTTAAGGAAAAGGGCGTTTCGATTGTCTATATTTCTCACCGTATGAAAGAAATATTCCGCGTATGCGATAAGATTACTGTGCTGAAGGATGGAGAAATTGTACAGGAGAGAAATAAGGAAGATTTTACGCTGGATTCTCTCATCGAGGTGATGCTCGGCGGCAGCGTGGAGAAACAGATGAAATATATTCCCCGCAAGGAGCCGATTGGAGACGAGAAGATTCTGACAGTTAAGAATTTAAAGGTTGGAAACCGAGTGGACGGCGTGTCTTTTGAGCTGAGAAAAGGAGAGATTCTGGGGCTTGCAGGACTGATGGGCAGCGGACGAACGGAAACGCTGGAGGCTCTTTTCGGTCTTAGAAAAAAAGAAGAGGGAACAGAAATCCAGATGGACGGACGTTCCGTTAAGCTTCATACGGTGTCCCAGGCAATCCAGAGTGGATTCGCGCTAATCCCGGAGGACAGAAGACGTCAGGGGTTAGTCTTGGAGCACACTCTGAAAGAGAATGTGGTATTGCCGAACTTCAAGTCGGTGATGAAGGGAATCCGGATTGACCGGAATAAAGTCAGAGCGATGACGGAAGAGGCAATTGAAACGCTGGCGATTAAGACGGGAAGCGTGGAAGCAGGGATGCTGAGCCTGTCTGGCGGTAACCAGCAGAAGGCGGTTATTGCAAAATGGCTGAATACCAATCCGAAAATCCTGTTGATGGACGAGCCGACGGCGGGTGTAGACGTTATGGCGAAAGCGGAAATTATTGATATTGTCCGCAAATACGTAGCAAAAGGGAACAGTGTGATCTTCGTATCTTCTGAGTTGTCTGAAATGATGGCGATCTGCGACAGGATATTAGTCTATCATGCAGGGAAGATTAAGCAGGAGTTTGAACGGGAAAAGATTGAAAGCGAGGAACAGTTAGAGTATGCAATCCAACACTAAAGGAAGAAAGAAAATCGATATCAACGATTATATGGTGTACATTATCTTTGTCGTTGTACTTACCATATTTGCAGTATGGCTGGGCGGTACCTTTTTCAGCATGTCGAATATTCTGAATATTACGAGACAGGCCGGCGCTACGGCAGTCATGGCGGTGGGAATGGTATTCGTAATTGGTCTTGGACATATTGACCTTTCGATTGGCTCAGTTGTTGCGCTGTCAGCCATGATTATTGCCATGATTTTAAGAACGACAAATAATATTATTCTGGCGCTGGCGGCGGGGCTTGCACTTGGAGCGGTAGTGGGCGCGTTTAACGGATTTGCAGTAGTGAAGCTGAAAATGCCGGCGTTTCTTGTAACATTAGGAGTAAGCAGCGTCATTCGGGGAATTGCAATGTGGACAACGAATACCAAAGCAGTGCCGATTGTGAATAAGACCTTCAACCACTGGTTTGGCGCGGGAGATGTGGGCGTGGTACCGGTATTGTTCCTCTGGACGATTCTGGCGCTGGCTCTGGGATATTTTGTGCTGGAATGGACGCCCTTTGGGAAAAGAACCATGGCTACCGGAGGCAATTACATGGCCTCAAAGTATTCGGGAGTAAAGGTGGAATTAATTACGTTCCAGGTATTTATCATTATGGGAGTAATCTCCGCGTTGGCGGGAGCGCTGTATGCGGGCAGAATGCAGACCGCAAGATGGTCCTATGGAGACGGAGTAGAGATGGATGTAATCGCCGCGGTGGTGCTTGGAGGAACCAGTATGGCCGGCGGCAACGGTTCGATTGTTGGAGCGGTTGTAGGCGCGCTTCTGATTAATATGATAAATAACGGCCTGGTAATCGGCGGGTTCAATACGGCCCAGCAGATTATTATGAAGGGTATCATTATCATCCTTGCCGTAGCGCTTGGAAGTGTGAAGACCAAAAAGCGGGCGTAGAGTATTCTAATCGCAGCCATCGATAGCTCAAAGGGGATGTACGGGCAGATGGATGTGCGGGAAGATAAAGAGGAGAGAACGATGGTAAAAGAGATGCACCATATTGGTTTGTGTGTCACAAATATGGAAGAAATGACGAAGTTTTACGAAGGGGTCCTTGGTTTGAAGAAGGTAACGGATATTACCATGAAAGGGAAATTTCTGGATACCGTTCAGGGGAAATCCCAGATGGATTACTGGATCGTAAAGTATGAGACGATAAATGGAATCATAATAGAGCTTCTGCAGGACCGGGGGCATGAAGTAAAGCCCCAGACAGAGAATTCGCTGCAGGCAGCAGGGCTCAGGCATTTCGCGTTTTTGGTTGACGATGTAGATGAAAAATACCGGGAAATTAAGGAAATGGGATACGAGACAATCAGCGGGCCATGCACGTCGGAAGACGGAAGTATGAGGCTGTTCTTTGTCAGAGATCCGGAGATGAATCTGGTAGAAATTATGCAGCTATATTAATAATTATTTATTATACGAGGAGGAATTAATATGAAATATTCATTTAACACATGGGCTTACAGCCACTTTCCATGCTGGGTGCCGGCATATCCTTTTGAGGAGGTCGTAAGAAGGCTGGCAAGAATCGGATACGACGGAATCGAGATTGGGTGCGCGCAGCCTCAGGCATGGCCGTATTATATCGACGGAGCAAGAAGAAAAGAGATGCGAAAATGTCTGGAAGAGAATCACATCGCGGTATCTTCTATGCTTCCGGCTCCAGGCGGCGGCCCGGGAGGAAATATTGCATCCGCATGTAAGGAAGAACGGGAATGGACCAAAGAATACTGGAAGAAGTGTATGGAGCTCGGACTGGATATCGGAGACTGTAAGACGCTTCTGTGCGTATGCGGCTGGTATATTTACGGAACGAAAGAAAGAGACGCCTGGAAGTGGGCGAAAGAGGGCTTAAGCGAAATGGCGGACTACGCGAAACAGTTTGGAATTACGCTGATGTTAGAGCCGACGGCCACCGACAGTAATCTGGTGGAGTCCTGCGAAGACGCGATAAATATGATGGAAGATATCGGCAAAGACAATGTGAAACTGATGTTTGACACCACCCATGCATTATACAGGAACGAAGTGCCTTCGGACTATGTATATCAGATGGGAGCGAATTTAAAGCATGTGCATATGGCGGATTATGACCGGAAAGCTCCGGGGACAAACGGCTGTGACTTTGTGGAGATCATGCAGGCGCTCAAAGACATTAATTTCGACGGATACATCACCATGGAGAATGGATTCCCAACTAGATCCTGCCATCCGGATTCTGTTGCGCGCCAGTCATTGGAGAATCTGAAAGCGATTGAGGCGTCTTTGAGATAAGCAGGAGGTCATATGATAAATATAGGAGTAATAGGGTGCGGTAAAATTGCGCAGGTGCGGCATCTTCCAGAGTATGCGGATAATAAACAGGTAAAAATAGCGGGAGTATTCGACCTTTGCAAAGAGAGGGCGGAGGAAATAGCCGGACAGTATGGCGCGAAGGCATACGACAGCTATCAGGAGCTTTTGCAGGATGAGTCGATTCAGGCTGTAAGCGTTTGCGCTGCAAACGCGGCGCACTGCACGATTACCGTCGAAGCATTACAGGCGGGGAAGGATGTATTGTGTGAAAAACCAATGGCTGTAACGCTGGAAGAATGTGAGAAAATGGTGCAGACAGCCAGGGAAACGGGAAAGTTTCTTATGATTGGACACAATCAAAGACTGGTTCAGACTCATGCAAAGGCGAAGAAATTAATAGACGCCGGAGAAATCGGAAAAATTCTGACCTTTAAGACGAATTTTGGGCATAAAGGGCCGGAGACTTGGGCGATAGATAGTAAGAATATCTGGTTTTTTGACAAGAAATATGCGGCATTTGGCGCAATGGCCGACTTAGGCATTCATAAAACGGATTTGATTCAATTTTTGACCGGGCAGAAAGTGGAAAGCGTTATGGCATATTTGGGAACCCGCGATAAAAAGGATAAGGAAGGGAATCCAGTCAGTGTGGATGACAATGCTATCTGTATTTATCAGATGTCCGGCGGAGCGGTTGGCACCATGTGCGCAAGCTGGACATACTATGGTGAAGAGGATAATTCAACCATTTTGTATGGAACAGAAGGAGTTATGCGCATCTATGATAACCCGGAATATTCGCTGATTGTAGAAAAGAAGGACGGAACAAAAGCGTATTATGCATTGGATAAGATTCAGACCAATGACGCTCAGACAAAATCAGGAATTATTGACCTCTGGGTAGACTGCCTGGTTAACAGGATTCCGCCGGAAATATCAGGAGAAGAGGCGCTGTACGCAATGAAAGCGATTTTTGCTGCAAAAGAATCCTCGGAAAAGGGCATCATAGTAAAGTGTGGGTAGGAGGAATAAAAGAATGAAGATGGGGTTTGTCAGTGCAATCCTTGAGGAGAATACCTTTGAAGAAATGATTGACACCGCCAGTGAACTTGGCTTTCAATGCGTTGAAGTTGCCTGCTGGCCCAAGGGGAATGCGGAACGCCGCTATGCGGGAGTGAGCCATATTGATGTGGACAATCTGGACGATGAGAAGGTTACATATATCCAAAATTACTGTAAGGAAAAGAAGGTTGAAATCTCTTCCCTTGCATATTATCCAAATACCATGGACCAGGATTTGGAGAAAAGACGTCTTGCGGTTGCGCACTTAAAGAAAGTAATCGCAGCCAGCAGTAAGCTTGGTGTTGGCATGGTTACTACATTTATCGGGAGAGACCAGACGAAATCGGTAGAAGAGAATTTAGAGCTGGTAAAGGAAGTGTGGCCGGAGATTATCAGAGAGGCGGAAGAACACAGGGTGAAAATCGCGATTGAAAATTGTCCGATGCTGTTTGGCGAAGAACAGTGGCCGGGAGGACAGAATCTGATGACTACGCCGGTAATCTGGAGGAAAGTATTTGAGATTTTAAAGAGCGATTATCTGGGAATTAATTACGATCCTTCCCATTTTGTATGGCAGATGATAGATTATATTGAGCCGATTTACGAATTTGCCGACAAAATCTTCCATGTGCATTACAAGGATATTAAGGTCTATCCTGAAAAGCTTGGCGAGGCCGGAACCATGGCCTATCCGCTGGAATATATGTCTCCGAAGATTCCCGGGCTCGGGGATGTGGACTGGGGAAAATACGTCAGCGCGCTAACCGATATCGGGTATCATGGTTATACCTGTATTGAAGTAGAGGACAGAGCGTTTGAAGACTCGCAGGAGGATATTGTTAACAGCCTGAAACTTAGCAAACGGTATATGGAACAGTTTGTAATCTGATTTGCGCCGCTGTTTTCCGGTTGATATTTGGGGACGATGGCAGGTTTTGGACCGCAAAAAGAATTAAGAAAGAGGAATGTCTGTTTCTGGCCATAATGCGGCCATAAAAAGATGTTTCTCTTTTTTATTCATTTTGTAGATTAAGGTGTACGTTTTTGAAAGAAGGTGTATAATACTGAAAAAGAAGGGTAAAAAGTCCCTTGTTTTTCAATGTATGAAGAAGCTTACAGCGGAAAAGCTCACAAAACAGCTTGAAATTACAGTATTTTGGAGAGGAGACGGATGCATATGAAAACAAAAGCGGTACGCCTTTATGGCGAAAAAGACCTTCGGTTAGATGAGCTTGAACTGCCGGAGATGAAGGAGGACGAAATACTTGTGAAGATGATTTCCGATAGTGTGTGTATGTCTACCTATAAGCTGGTATGCCAGGGCGGCAGGCATAAGCGTATTACGGATAATCTTGCGGAGAATCCGGCTGTAATCGGTCATGAATTGTCTGGAATTATAATGGAAATTGGTGATAAATGGAAAGACAAATATCGGAAAGGTATGAGATTTACGGTTCAGCCAGAGGTCATGGTAAACGGTAAATCCAGAACAGTTGGTTACAATTACGGTACATACGGCGGGGACTGCACCTATGCAATTCTTCCAGCAGAAGTAATGGAGTCGGAGGCGTTGATTTCTTTCCGGGGGGAATCATTTTTCGAGGCGTCTCTGGCAGAACCGGTCTCCTGTATTATTGCAGGGTTTAACCGGATGTATCATACGTCTAAGAAGAATCATAAGCATATGATGGGCGTGAAAGAAGGCGGCAATCTGATAATCTTTGGAGCCTGCGGTCCGATGGGGCTGGAATGTACGGATTATGCGCTGCACATGGAGCATGGTCCTGGACTGGTGGCAGCAGTAGACGTTTCCGATGAGCGGTTAAAGCGGGCGGACAGGATGCTGAGAACGGATGACGACGGTCCGGAGTTTGTTCTGATTAATGCTTCCAAATGTGAAGATACGGTAAGAGAACTGATGGAATTAACGAAAGGACGCGGTTATGACGATGCTTTTGTGTATGCGCCTGTCCGGAGTTTGGTAGAACAGGCGGATGCGCTGCTTGCGGAAGACGGCTGTCTGAATTTCTTTGCGGGACCGGTAGATAGAGATTTGTCTGCGTCAATCAATTTTTACAATGTGCATTATTTCAGAACTCATACGGTCGGCTTTACCGGGAGCACGACAGAGGACGTGTATCAGGCGCTTAGGCTGATGGAAGAGGGCCGGATTCATCCGGCGGTTATGGTTACCCACATCGGCGGGCTGGAAAGCGCGGTGGAAACAACGCTGAATTTGCCGGAGATACCGGGCGGAAAGAAGCTGATATATCCGCATATTGATTTGCCGCTGACGGCAATCGAAGATTTTCGAAAGCTTGGAGAGAAAGAGCGGTTTTTTGAAGAACTTGCAGTTTCCTGTGACCGTCATCAGGGATGCTGGAATGCAGAGGCGGAAAAAATATTGCTGGAACACTATCAAGTATTTTACAGCTAGAAATAGTTTGAAATTATAGAAGAGGACTCTGATCAGGAGTCCTCTTCTTCCGCCGGTTCCGGCAGATACATGTGAACCCGCTCAATGCGGTTTTTGTCTAATTTCTCCACCACCATGCGGATGCCGTCCGCGGTAGTAATCTCGTCGTCAACTTCCGGAAGACGGTCGAGATGTTCGATAATCAGTCCGCCTACAGAATCGTAATCATCGGAGGACAGGTTTAAGTTCAGCTTGCCATTCAGCTCTTCCAGATTGACAGAGCCTTCTACGCTGTATTCTCGTTCGCCTAGTTCTATAATAAAGTCTTCGTCATTTTCATCATACTCGTCGTGAATCTCTCCTACAATTTCTTCCAGCAGATCTTCCAGTGTGATTAAGCCGGCCGTCTCGCCGTATTCGTCCAGTACGATGGCGATGTTAAAAGACGCCTGCCGCATCTCGATCAGCAGTTCGGCCGTATTCTTATATTCATAAGTGAAATAAGCTTCCCGCAGGATATTCCGCACATGAAAATCATGCTTATTGGTGTCGTATAACAGAAGGTCCTTCATGTTAATTGTACCAATTACCTGGTCGGTAGTCTCTTCAAATACAGGAAGACGTGTGAATTTGTCCTCCCGGAAGATGGCAATCAGCTCATCATAGGTGCTCTCCACATCTGCAAAGGTTACATGGACGCGCGGAACCATAACGTCTTTTGCCTTGGCGTCGCCTAAGTCAAATACGTTATAGATCATCTCCTTTTCTTCTGATTCGATTACGCCTTCCTCGTGGCTCACATCCACGATAGTGCGAAGTTCGTTCTCGGTCATCAGAGTACGCTTGGCATTGGGGTCTACCCTGAGCAGGGTCAGGATTCCCATGGCCATGCCGTTTACAATGGCAATCAGCGGCGTCATCAGCTTCATAAAAATGCTGACAATCGGTGCATAGGCAAGGGAAATCTTCTCTGCGTGGATAGTGGCCATGGTTTTTGGCGTGATTTCCCCGAATAACAGGATTAAAAGCGTCAGGATACCGCTTGCAATTGCTACGAAAGAACCGCCAAGGCTGTACGCCAGA
>CATJPU010000138.1 GCA_949742505.1 uncultured Lachnospiraceae bacterium
AGGTGTGAAGGACCATGATGAAACCGGGAGTGAAGTTCATGGTCTTATTCTGCTTAAAAAACATACGGGAAACAACACTGTTCCACTGTTCACGGCATGGAAGAGGCAGTCAAGAAGGGAACGGTCACCCAGAAAAAACTCCCGGAGCTGCTCATCAATAGTGAAGACGCAATGGCGGTGGATGACATTTACGAGCTTAAAGGACATAGAGGTAGTGCGCTGCATGACGTAGAGATTACCACAGGTAGGGCAGAAGCGGCTGTGACAACCATCTTAAATTAAAAACGGGGACCAGCGACTCCGGAAAGGACTGGTTTGCCGTAGGCGATTATAAGAAGATGCCAAATGAAGTCGGCGGCAAAGCCACAGCTCTCCCGGAAGAAGTTGCCGGCAAAATGGCAAGATTATTATCAAAATACAATACAAAAGAATTTACATCATTAGAAGATATTCTGGAATTTCATGTTAAATTTTAAAAAAGTGTCTTCGACACTTCAACCCCCTAGCCCCATGTTTCAAAAATATATCTTGTCTGCTCATGTGTTAAGCGGATGCCTTCTATATGATTTGAATTATATGTCAAATCAATCTGAGTCTTATGATAGATGCCGCCGGAATATTTGGCGGTCTTTTCATCCTGCAAAATATCTAACAATGTTTTGGGAGACTGCTTTTTCTTACTGGTGTGTTTTAATTTTTCTGAATTTTCATACGCTGAACAATATTGCATTTGCGTTCCCTCATGATATCTACAAATTGAAGCGGTGTTCATCTGATTGTTATATCAGAAAACCGGTAAAAAAATCCAATATTTTCTGTAGTAAGTGAATAAAACTCATACACAAAGGAGATATTAAATATACCTTGTGAAACAGCCGAATGGCCATGATGGGATGCCCGGAGGGTATACCTTGTGAAACAGCCGAATGGCCATGATGGGATGTCCGGAGGGTATACCTTGTGAAACAGCCGAATGGGCATAATACGGGCGTTTCGGGCTGGAGGTCTTCATCCGACGGGTTCAAATTTCTCTGTCTGTACGACGGAATCTGACTATGGATGGAGACTTTATGGAAAATGATAAATAATAAGGAGGAATCTACCTATGAAAGCCAGAGTAAACGATGGATGCATCTCATGCGGCATGTGCGTAACCACATGTCCGGAAGTGTTCCGGTTTAATGATGACGGTGTTGCAGAGGCATTTGCGGACGTAGCGCCGGAGTGTGAGGACACAGCAAAACAGGCAAGAGATGATTGTCCGGTTTCGGTTATAGATATTGATGAATAAAGTTTAGGGAATGAAAATGCGGCAGGGAACTTATGAAAAAGTGTAACAGTTCAGCCTTCTGCAGAACTGTTACTGAATCCGGTCCATTTAAAATTCGCTTCGCGAAGGGCCGGATTCACTCTTGGCACAATTTATGCTTTCTTACGGACTTGTCCTAAAGGACTAGATCTCGCGTCGCAGCAGAGTGCAAAGTCCTGTGCTGAATTGTTACGAAAATGTTCCCTGCCTTTTAGAGTGGAAAAGTTGATGGTCACTCGGCCATTTCACAAAGCATGTCTTAACAGAAATACATGCCTCCGTTCACATGGATAACTTGTCCGGTGATATAACTTGACAAATCGCTTGCTAAGAAGAGTGCCGCGTTGGCGATATCTTCCGGTACGCCGATACGTCCGATGGGAACTTTCGCCAGATAGGCTTCTTTATTCGCTTCCACGCGGTCTCTTGTCATATCTGTAAGCATAATTCCCGGGGCGATTACATTTACACGAATATTATATGCGCCCAGTTCCTGGGCTAAGGTGCGCGATAAGCCCACAACGCCTGCTTTGGTCATAGCATAGTGACTGTAATCACGACAGCCCTGGAAAGCGTCGACAGATGAAATGCTGATAATGACGCCCTGTTTGTTTTCCGCCATAAGCGAGGCGACAGCGCGTGTGACATGGAAAATACCCTTTAGGTTAATATTAGATGTGAAATCCCACATATCGCCAGTCATTTCCAAAAATGGGGCGCGCTTAAAAATGGCGGCGTTGTTAACAAGAATATCAATCTTTCCAAAGTTTTTTGTCACAGCCTGAACAGCTTCTTTTACGCTCTGCTCATTAGAAATATCCGTCCTGACAGCTAATGCTTTAACTCCAAGAGCCTCAATATCATTTTTCGTGTCTTCCATTGTGTCTTCTGCGATATCAGCGATAACGATGTCTGCGCCTTCCGAAGCCATCTTCAGTGCAATTTCACGTCCGATTCCTCTTCCTGCGCCAGTGATAAACGCAACTTTGTTTTTAAGTAACATACGAAATCCTCCTTGGTAATTTGGTAACTTGTTATGCGTACCAGTACTGTTCATTGCGCAATTCAGTATTAGTCTTTATAATTGTATTATAACTGTTCGGCGTGATGAAATAAATTGAAGCTTTTTATGTGTTTGGATGAAAAGGATTCAAGTAGTTGCTATTCACGACTCAGAGTCTGTTTATAGCAGCAATTTGGAGCGATATTTAAAGTTTTGTTATGTAAAAAGTCTGTATATAATAAATGAAATTTATTCACTGAAACGGCAAATAACATTAAATATCATTTTTATAAGAATAAGTATATTATTAATATTAAGAGAAAAGGATTTTTATGGAAATAGGTATACCTTCCGGGTATCCTATTATGGTCGTTGGGCCGATTCATGAGGTATTTTAACAGGAGCATTTTGACGGTTTGAATAAAAGGGATTCGATAATATGGAAATTAATAAGCTTGAGATTGTACTGGAATTATTTCATGGAAAGACTTTGGCAGAGGTCGCTGAACAATACTCTTATACTCCGTCGGCAATTAGTCATATGCTGAAATCGGTGGAAGCAGATTTTGGTATTAAATTGTTCTATCGGGATCGTACCGGAATTACGGCGACGCCGGAGGGCCGGTCTGTGTTCGAGTATATGCAGTCGACTGTAGAAGCATATCGGGTGATGAAATGCGAAGCAGACAAAATATGCAGGATGGAGTCGGGAGTCATTCGGGTCGGAGCGTTTGTAAGCGTCATTGTTTCCTGGCTTCCGCTTATCATTAATTCATTTAAAGAAGAATATTCGCAGGTTCATTTTGAGATTCTGCAGGGAAATTATGACGAGACTCTGGAGTGGATTCGGTCAGGGTATATTGACTGCGGATTTACGATTAAAGCAGAACCTTATGAAGATTTAGAGAGTGAACTGGTTACCAAAGATAAATTATATCTTATCTATCCCCAGGACCATCCTCTTATGTATGAGGAGGCGCTGGATATGCAGTCTCTGAGTCAGTATCCCTTTATATCGCTGAACGAGGGCAGTGAAGAATTTATCATGAATTATATTAGAAGTCGTGATATTGAATTTCGGAGCATCTGCAGAGTAATGGATGATTTTGCAGTTGTGGCCATGGTAGAAAGCGGAATGGGTATCAGTATTGTTCCGGAATTGTTCTTGTCCAGAGTGCCCTATGACGTGGGAAGCCGTTGTCTGGATGAGAATTTCTACAGGTATATTTATATTTCTTATAGGGGGAATTATAAATTATCTCCGATGATTGACGCTTTTGTTACGCATGTAAAGAGATGGGTATTGGAGAATAAGCATATTGTGGACCGTCAAAAGACGCCGGGGTAACGGTTTAGCCGTCGCCCGCTCAGGCCTGCAAACCATACGAACCTGCAAAATGGTATTCACGAAACAACGGAATATCTTGAAGTGCTTATTAGAAATCTTCTTTTGGACGAGAAGAATGAACTTCATAATCGAAATCTGTATGTAAAAAGGAAAATATAAATTCAAATAGAAAAAAGGTGCTGCAAGCAGGCAGCGCTTTTTTTATTTGTTCTTAGAGCGTGGCGCGGCTTTAACTGAAAGATAAAAATTCTGATAATTTGTTAAAATAAATTGAATAGATGAAATATATTCATTGAAACGACAAAAAATGCTAAATTTTCTTTTGTAATCAATAAGTGTATGATAAATACAACTTAAATATCTTAACAATCCCGGGAATTGATGAATTAAGTGAAAAGAGAAGTTGGAAGAAAGGATTGATGATTTATGAGCAGGAAACTAGGATTTATTGGCTGCGGAAATATGGGGAAAGCAATTATGGGCGGAATTATCAGCGCCGGACTTGTGCGTCCAGAGGATATTACTGCATCCGATGTATTTCAGGCGGGTCTTGAGAAGGCAAAAGAAGAGTTGGAAATCCGGATTACACAGGACAACAAAGAGGTTGTAAGAAATAGCGACGTAGTATTTTTCTCAATTAAGCCGAACGTTCTTTTTGCAGTTTTGGATGAGATTAAGCCGGTATGCAGAGAGGACCAGTTATTCATCTCGCATGTGGCAGGACATCCAATCAGCGCGATGGAGGCCAGACTTCCAGAGAAGGCGCATCTGATTCGTATTATGCCGAACACGCCTGCGCTGGTAAATGCGGGAATGACTGGAGTCAGTCTGAATGCATATGTGACAGAAGACGAGAGCCGAATGGCAATGGAATTATTTGATGCATTTGGCAAAGCGGAGATTGTTTCGGAGAAGCTGATGGATGTTGTGACGGGCTGCAGTGGTTCCGGTCCCGCATATGTATTTCTGTTTATTGAGGCAATGGCAGACGCGGCGGTTCTTGACGGAATGCCAAGGACGCAGGCATATACGTTTGCGGCGCAGACGGTACTTGGAAGCGCGAAAATGGTACTGGAGACAGGCCGCCATCCTGGAGAATTGAAAGATATGGTTTGTTCGCCTGGCGGAACAACGATTGAAGCGGTTGCTGAACTGGAAGCGGCAGGCTTAAGAAACGCTGTGATTAAAGCGGAGCATGTGTGTACGGAAAAATCAAAAGCGCTGGGTAAATAACAGACGGCGGTCGAAAGCGCCGGGAGGATAAGCAATGGCAGTCGAAAACATGCGCGGTCAGAAGGGTTGTCCGAACTGTTACGGCAGGAAAACGCTTTCGGGTACGATAGGATATGAAAGGAGCAATTCATAATGTTTGATAACGATAAGATGAAGTTACTGTATAAGAGAATGGTGGTAACAAGGCAGTTGGAATATGGGATTCGCGAACAGCACAAGGCTGGAAAGGTCCGCGGACCGGTACATATGTGCGTTGGTCAGGAGGCCACAGGCGTCGGGGCATGCGCGTGCCTGAACGACGACGACTGGGTAACGAGCACACACCGGGGACACGCCCATTTTGTTGGAAAAGGACTCGACCTGAATAAAATGGTTGCAGAGATGATGGGTAAATCAACCGGATACTGCGGAGGAAAGGCAAGCCACATGCTGATTGCAAGCAGAGAAAAGGGAATGCTTGGCGGATGCGGAATCGTATGCGGGGCCCTTGGAATCGGAGTTGGCTATGGATTGACATTTAAAATGGATGGTTCCGACCGGGTGGCGTTAAGCTTCTTAGGCGACGGCGCAAGTAATGAAGGTATGTTCCATGAGGCTTTGAATATGGCGGCTCTGTGGAAGACAAATAATGTAATCTTCGTGGAGCACAATATGTATGGGCTGACGGTGCGTGCAGACCGTCATCTGAGCGTGGAGAATATTTCTGACAGAGCGGCGGCTTACGGGATTCCGGGCGTATCCATTGACGGTAACGATATCATCGCGGTGATTGAGGCTACCGAGGAAGCGGTTGCCAGAGCGCGCCGCGGCGAGGGTCCGACGCTGATTGAAGCGAAGACTTACCGGGTTCTTGGATTCTCCACAGGCGATAAGGGCGGATACCAGTCCCAGGAAGAAATTGATTCCTGGACAACTCCTGAAAAGGACCCGATTATCCGTTTTGCGAAATATTTACAGGAAAAGGGAATCTGCACCGAGGCGGATATTGAAGAATTGAATGCCGAAGCGCAGAACGACGTTGACAAAGCAATTCAATTTGGTCTTGAAAGCCCGTATCCAGATTCATCTGTTTTGATGGAAGGCATTTTCGCATAATAAGGGAGGATAAGAAAGATGAGCAAAAGATTTTATAAAGATGTATTGCGTGAAGCATTAATTGAAGAAATGGAACGAGATTCAAATGTCTTCCTGTTAGGAGAGGATATTGAAGTATATGGGGGAGCCTTCCGGGTAACAGAGAAGCTGAACGAAATGTTCGGATCTATGCGGGTAATGGACACCCCGATTTCCGAGCAGGCCCAGACCGGTATTGCCATCGGAGCTGCAATTGCAGGAAAGAGACCGGTATTAGAGATGATGTATATGGACTGGATTGGTCTGACTCTTGACCAAATGGTAAATCAAGCGTCTCTTCTTCACTACGTTTACGATGGACAGGTGAAGCTGCCGTTTGTTATGCGTACGCAAGGCGGAGCAAGAGCTTCGGCGTCCGCGCAGCATTCAAAATCTCTGGAGGCATGGTTCTGCCATATCCCAGGAATCAAAGTGGTGTCTCCTTCCACGCCTTACGATGCGAAAGGACTTTTGAAAGCGGCCATCAGAGACGATAATCCAGTTCTTTTTATCGAGCACAAATTGCTGTATGGCACCAGAGGAGAGGTTCCGGAAGAAGAATACATACTTCCAATCGGGAAAGCAGACATTAAGAGAGAGGGAAGCGACTGTACCGTAATCGCTACGTCGGCAATGGTTCTGGAAGCCCTTGAAGCGGCGGAGGAACTGGAAAAGGAAGGGATTAGTATAGAAGTAGTTGATCCTCGTACTTTAGTTCCATTTGACAAGGAAACGGTAAAAGAGTCAATCGAAAAGACTAATCATGCAGTCATTGTACATGAGGCATGGAAAACCGGCGGATTCGGAGGTGAAATCGCGGCTATCATAGCAGAAGAGATGTTCGATTCTCTTGACGCGCCGGTGATTCGCCTTGGCGCCAAAGACTGTCCGATTCCATACAGCCCAGGTCTTGAACCGCTGACTGTTCCGAATAAGGACGATATTATTGCGGCTGTGAAGAAGTCTCTTCAGTAGCGGAAAGGAATGGATTCGTATGGTAAATATTGATTTAATGGTTCTGGCAGGAGATTATGTCAAAACGGCTGTTATTTCCGAATGGAAGGTGAAAGTAGGAGATTCCGTTAAAAAGGGAGACGTTCTACTGGTAGTTGAGACCAATAAAATCACACAGGATATAGAAGCATCCTGCGACGGAATTGTCGAGCAGATTCTCTTTCAGGAAGGCGACGACGTAGAAATTAGCAAAACAGTAGCGGTAATTGTAGACGGCTCTGGAACCGCTGCGGCTCCTGAGGAGGAAAAGCCTGCTATAGAAATATCCGGTTCAGAAACAGCGTCTTTGGATACCGGAGTCAGAACGGTGATTACGCCGGTTGCCAAAAAGATGGCGAAAGAAAAAGGAATTGACTTAGACGAACTTACAAAGAGGTTTCCAGGAAAACGGATTGGGAAAAAGGAAGTTCTCGCTTTTGAAGAAGCGCCGGCGAAAGACTTCTTTGTGACGGGGCAGCATGGGAAAGAAGGCGGAGAAACAGCAGACCCGGCGATAGAAACAGCCGCTTCAGAAAGCATTATGGCAGAAGCAGCGGTTTCGGTAGCAAAAACAACGGAAATACCAGTAAAAGGGATTCGGAAAGCGATTGCATCAGCGATGAGAAACAGCGCCTACAGTAAACCTCACGTAAGTATGATGATAGACGTTCAGTTAGATGAAATGCTTGAGATGAAAGCGTTTCTGAAGAACAAATATCCGGAGAAAAGGATTACGCTGACAGGATTACTTGCGCTGGCGGTAAGGAGCGCGTTGGGAGAATGTCCTTATATCAATGGAACGGCTACAGAGGATACTATTACGCTAAGCGACTCCGTCAATTTAGGAATTGCAGTGGACGCAGAAGGCGGTCTGCTGGTTCCGGTGATTAAGAACATAGGCGCAAAGAGCGGCTTAGAATTGTTTGAGGCGGTTAACCATGCGGCTAAGGGATGTCGGGAAGGAACGCTTGCGCCGTCAGATTACGCGGGGGGAACCTTCACAATCAGTAATGTGGGCGCAACCGGTGTGAAATATTTTACCCCGATTATCAATTCCCCGGAGATTGCAATTCTTGGCGTCGGCGCGTCAACAAAGGAAGCCGTAGTCGTAAATGGGGAGGTTAGGGAGCGTACGATGATTGGACTCAGTCTGAGCTTTGACCATGCGGTTGTCGACGGTTCGCCAGCGGGAAGATTTTTAAAGACACTGAAAGAAAAGATAGAGCATCCTTTTATGATGGCTCTTTCATAGATTACCGTAAATACCTGCTTCTGCCGTTATGGCGGGGCCATAGGTTAAGGGGTGGGTGTTTTGAAAGGAGGACGCTATGATAGTTAGAATTATACAGTTTTTATTGGTGAGTCTGTTTGCATTTTCCGAATATGATCTGCTGAAAGCTTCTAAGAAGCATAATAAATGGGCGGACGTAAAAGCCACAACTCCTTATAAATGGGGATGGGGTATGGTTTCGGGATTTACAGGACTCTGCCTTGACACACTTGGAATCGGCTCCTTTGCAGTACTGTCTTCATTCTGGAGACCTACGAAAATCTGCAAAGATATCAACCTTCCGGGAACATTGAACTGCGGTACGGTGTTCGGCGGATTTATTGAAGCGTTTATCTTTGTCGCTGCTGTAGACTGCGATGTTAAGACGATTATATTCATGTGTATCTCTGCGGCTATCGGCGCATATCTTATGGCCGGGATTGTAGTAAAATGGGATGTGAAAAGACTTCGTATTATTCTTGGGATTTGTCTGATTGCCTGCGCGGTTGTAATGGTGTGCAAGAATGTCGGTTTCGGACCATTTGGCGTGGTGGGTACAGCCCGCGGTTTGTACGGCTGGAAGTTAGTTGTAGGTTGTATTTTCAACTTTATCTGGGGCGCGTTAATGAACGTTGGATTCGGTATTTACGCGCCTTGTATGGCTACCTGTATTATGCTTGGATGCGATCCGGTGGTTACATTCCCGATTTTCATGTGTTCCTGCTGTTTTGAAATGCCGTTTAGCGCGCATATGTTCTACAAAGAGGGTAAATTCGACCTTCCGCTTATTCTTTGTCTTCAGACAGCCGGAATCGTGGGAGTATTCATTGCAGCCTTTGTTGTAACAAGTCTTCCGATTTACTATCTGCTGTTCCTCATTGCAGGAGTATTGACGGTTGTAGGAATTACACTTGTCCGCGACGGAATTATGGGAAAGGCGGATGTGGAACATTCTGAAGTAGAAGCGTAAGGAGGATTACAGTCTGCGGGGGTATCTGATTTGTCCCGAAAACTTTGGTATAGGAATCGGAGCAGGTCAGATGCCCGGCAAACAGTAATGAAAGAGGTAGGAAAGATGAAGATTATTATCATAGGAGGAGGTCCGGGCGGCTATGTGGCGGCAATTCGGGCAGGCCAGCTTGGCGCGGAGGTTACGCTGATTGAAAAGCAGCATCTGGGAGGGACATGCCTGAATGTGGGATGCATTCCCACGAAATGCCTGCTGCACAGCGCAAAGCTTGCCGAAGAAATACGGAACCAGGGAGAAGAAATTGGTATCGAAGTGAGCGGACTGAACGTAAATTTTGGAAAAGTAATCAGCCATAAAAATGATATCGCCAGAAAGTTAACAACAGGGATTGCCGGCTTGCTTAGAATGAACAAAGTAAAAGTCGTAGAGGGCGCGGTGGAATTTACGACTCCGGGGAAACTATCCGTCCTCAGAACAGACGGAAGCAGAGAAGCCATGTCAGCGGACGCAATAATTATAGCTGTCGGGTCGGTGAATGCAAGGCCGCCGATTCCTGGGTTAAATGATAATCCGTCTGTAATCGATTCAACAGGAGCGCTTTCGTTAGAAAAACTGCCGGAATCCATGGTTGTAATCGGCGGGGGCGTAATCGGGCTGGAACTTGCCTGCGCGTACGCCGCATTTGGAACAAAGATAACGGTTGTGGAAGCCGCTGATCATATGTTGCCGATGCTGGATGGAGAAATCTGCCAGGTTGGGATTGATCACATGAAGAAAATGGGAATCGCATTCCATCTTGAGCATCCGGTACAGGCAATTGAGAAAAACGGGGAAGGAGCAGTCGTTATTTGCAAAGACAAATCCGGAAAAGAAGTAAGATTCGCGGCGGAAAAGGTACTTGTTGCAGTGGGACGCAGAGCCAATACAGAGTCTCTGAATCTTGCCGCAGGAAATATAGAGCATGACCAGGGCCGGATTAAGGTGAATGAAAGCATGCAGACGAACATACCGGGCGTGTATGCCATCGGCGATTGTACATCGGGCTATGCCCAGCTTGCACATACGGCTTCTGCAATGGGAGAGACTGCTGTGGAACATATATACGGGATGGATTCCGTATACGATGAAACAACGAATCCGACCTGCGTATACATGTTTCCAGAGGCGGCGGCAGTGGGACTGACAGAAGAAAGATGTAAGGAGCAGGGCCTTGCATATGCTGTAGGAAGGTTCCAGATGGCAGGCAATGGCAAGGCCCTCATTATCAACGGAGGGGAGGGAATGGTGAAGATTATTGCCGGTAAAAAGTATGGAGAAATTCTTGGCGTTCATATGATTGGACCGAGAGCCACAGATTTGATTTCAGAAGCCGCAATCGCTATAGGCGCTGAACTTACGGTGGATGAGTTTATTGCAACGATTCACTCGCATCCTACAGTAAGTGAAACGGTACGGGAGGCGGCGCTGGATGTGTATGGAAGATGTATACATGCAGCCCCGAACAGAAAGAAACGGTAAGTTGCTGCAGTTTACATGTTGACCCGCGGACGCGGATTGAATCAGGAGAAGAGAAGCAAATGTGTATATTACCCCGAAAAATATGCCGTATTGCTATCTTCAGGAAGATTTACAGGGCAGGAAATTTGTTTTCCTGCCCTTACGCCAATATTTTGCCGGAATTTGTCTGCCAGCCCGGAGGACATGTATGAAGGTGTGTTTTGGAGAATACATAAGGATAGTGTCAAATGCCCTATGAAAAAATAAAGCCAAAGAAAAAGGCTTAGATGAACCTTGAAAATCGCAGATATGTTAGTCAGAGGTAAGCTGCCG
>CATJPU010000139.1 GCA_949742505.1 uncultured Lachnospiraceae bacterium
CGGTCAGTCATGCGCCCTCCTAATGCAAAAACACTTTCGCAAAATAAAATATTTTCATTAAAGATGTTTCGCTGTCAATCTTATTCACCACTTCGATAATACTCTGCTTCCAAAACTCTGTATTCATCGCACCACACTGCCCTTTCCTGCCAAATAACCGAACCTGTAAGCGTACAATATCGCCTTAGTCACGCCTAATTTCTCATTATCCGCAATATTGATAAGTAGCAGCAGTCTGTCAACTCCTAATGAATCTAACGCCCATTTTTGCGTCAAGCAGGACATAGCAAGGCAGAGTTCGAACAGATGTTTAAACAAGGAAAAAACACCGTTAAAGAATCCGTAAAGAATGTAGAAAGCAGGAGAATCTCTCTTGTGGATAAGCTGATAGAATTAGATACTTCTAAGAGATTCGCAAGAAATGACAAAGGTTCAGCGGAGCTATTCAGCACCGTATTTAAGGATGTGAGCCGATACAACCCCACACAAAAGGACTGGATGCATTACAACGGGATTAAGTGGGTAGCAGACATAGAGGGCATGAGAGCGAAAAGAAATGCTAAAAAGTTGGCGGATGCACTTTTATCTTATGAGGTTAGCAATTCTGAATTAGATGAGAAACAGAGAGAAAGTTATTTGAAATATGCATCACGACTGATGAACTATCGTGATAGAAATACAATGGTAAATGATGCAAAGGACTTGAATTATTTTGAAAACGAGGAACTTGACAAAGAAGATTTTCTTTTAAACTGTCAGAATTGCGTTTTGGATTTATCGGGAGACAAACCAACAGTATTAAGGCATAATGTTGATCTATTATTATCAAAGGTATGCAATGCAAATTATGAGCCTGCTGCCACTTGTGAATTATGGATAAAAACTATTTATGAAATTATGGAGGGTGACACGGAGAAAATCAAGTACATTCAGAAAGTATTTGGTTTATCCTTGACCGGACGGGATCGGGTAACGGCTAGATTCCTGCATCAGAACGAGTTCTCATTTACACCGAGATTCAAATTGATTCTGAACACAAATTACTTACCGACAATCACAGACAACCCGCCTGCTGCCATTCAACATTCTACAGAAGAATATGAAAGTGATTCAGACAAAATCGGACGGTTCATCTCGGAATGTTTAGTGAAGTCTGATAAGAATGTATCTGCAAAGGCAGTATATGAAACTTATTCAAAGTGGTGTTCTGATTCTGGATTAGGTATTGACGGCAGAAATAATTTCTATATTGAATTAAGGACTAGGAATTTGTTTTCTGCAAGTGGAACTATTGACGGAAAGACAGTCAGAAATGTTACAAAAGGATATGTTCTTGCGGATGAAGAATTTATAGAAATAGACAATAGTGCGAAACTCCCTTTTGATTAAAAATGGCTAATGTGCAGTTTTGTGTAAATAGAATGTAAAGTATCTATAGAGTTAGTTTTCATATCAACACATACTATTTACACAATATGCACAAATCCAGTAAAATCAAGGGTTCCGAGACTTTTGCAAATTGAAATGTGTAAATCAAATGTAAGAGAATCTACGTTTTTCTTAACGGATTTTATGAAAGCAGGTGGAACAAGTGGATTACTATAAAATGTATAAATCAGTCTGGGATTTTCACAAAAAATATTCAGATGTTAGAGAAGATGATAGTTATTGGGAATGGGTAGTTAATGAAAGTAGTGAAATAGCAAAGCGATATAATGAGTGCAAATTTGTAGTTAATCTGTTGCTAACAGTAGTTACTGAATTGGAGCGAGTTTATAAGGAGAAATTCAAGAAATGAAACAATATAAATTTTCAGTTGAGGACATAAAGAAATTTGCTAAAAGCATGGTTATACTGGTGGATTCGA
>CATJPU010000140.1 GCA_949742505.1 uncultured Lachnospiraceae bacterium
CTTGTATCTATAGGCGGCTCCCAAGCATTAAAATAAGAACAGATTTCAGGTGGCTCTCAAGCTTTAAATTAGTGGCTCCCAAGCTTTAGAATAATCACTCCACTCGATTCCCATGATTCATTTTCCTCCCGCAGAATCGCCCCGTCCATTTTTTAACTTAAAATTAAGTTAAATTATCTCCTTTATATCAATAATATTAATCACAATTTTCGCTGAAAGTCAATCTATTTTCTGTACATTCTCAGATAAAGTTAAATAAACGGAACCGGCTCCCCGATTCTTTTCACGCTGTCCCGCTCAATAAATCTGCCCGGCAGCATGAACATACCGGTGGAATAATTCTCATTCCTCAATTTATGAGTCAGGATATGGACCGCCCGTCTCGCCATTTCCTTCGCCTGTATTTCATAGGTGGTGATTCCAATATCATCAAACTGTTCCGGAACATAATTGTCAAATCCCACCACTGAAACATCTTCCGGCACCCGGTATCCTTTTGCTTCCAGCTTACGGATTAACGTTAGAGCCGTAATATCACAATTGCAGAAAAACGCCGTCGGCATTTCTTCCGGGAGACGGAACTTCTCTTCCGAATCAATCTGCCCGGAATCCCTGTGTCTGTCATCCACCAGCCAGTCCCTCCGGCATTCTGCGCCATGCACCATCAGGGACCGCAGGTAACCCAGATACCGGTCGTCAATACTGCTGGTTGCAAGCCTGGTACCCACAAATCCAATCCTCCTGTGCCCCATCTCAAACAGATAATTCGTCATCTTAAAGCCGCCCATCACATTATTAGACACTACGCTGTCACAGGTATCAGAAATCCCCGGAGTATCCAGCGTCAAAAACGGCATACGCAGCATCTTGTCCAGACATGCCGCATAGGACGCCTTAAACGCTCCCATAAGTATCATGCCGTCCGCCTTTTTCTCCGCTGCAATCTTGGGAAGTATCCCCTCTTTCTCCATTTCATAGGTAATGACTTCCAAAATCGCAAAACACCCCGCTGCCATTGCGCGCCTTGAAATCTCCTGATACAGCTTCCAGTAAAGAGACTGCCCTTCGCTGAAATACCTTTCCGCAGCCGTCACTCCAATGGTATAACTCTGTTTTTCCTCTGTTCTCACCGTCTTTTTATAACCAAGCTCATCCGCAAGCCTGATAATTCTCTGCCGCAGCTCGTCACTCACACCCTTTTGTCCCGCCAGCGCCTTCGAGACTGTTACTGTACTTACATTCAGCTTCTTGGCAATATCTGACAGCCTTACTGCCTTCGACATATCCTTTCCTTTCTGCATCCGAATAACTTAATTAATTTTTGCTTAAACAGCTTTATTTTATTGCAGTTTTTAAGTTTTGTCAAACACTCTTCTAAATAAACCACAAAATAAGAGCCGCCACTTACGGTTCAAGGCTCTTATTTACAATGAAATATCATTTCAGGCAAATATAAACAAAGAACACAGCTTTCAAAAATCTCCTGCAGCTTCCCTTTGCTTCTAATCTCTTCCAAAGCTTCCTGTCTGTCCCCGATGACAGGGTCTGCCGTCCTGTGAACAGTAATGTGTAATCCGCTCCTGTTCAGCCTCTGTAAGCTCCAGAAAACGGCAGCCATACTCAAACCACTCTTTTTTCTTTTCTGTGACGCGCAGAACTTCGCAGTATAAAATATTCGTCGTATTCTCCCCGCCCAGTCCTGCTTTAAGTGAAAATGTATCTCCAGCCTGCCTGGAAGCAGCCGTCCTGGCAGGCTGTTTGTAAACACCAAAAACGGCATAGCCCGCAAACTATGCCGTTCTCTGTCTTATAAGCGCCGCTCTTTCACGCAATCACTTTTCTTACAATCTCTGTTCTCCTGCTTCTATGCAAACATTGGCTTCAGCGCCTCTGCCAGCTTATCCTTCTGTGCCTGAGCCTCAGCAAGGTCCTTTCCAAGGGTTGTAAAATATGTTTTAATCTTCGGCTCTGTTCCAGACGGGCGTACAATAACGCTTGCCCCGCCTTCCAGCGAATAAATCAGCACATTCGCCGCCGGAAGTCCTGTCTCCTCCGGTTTCTTGTAATCCACAGCCTTTACCACCCTGTATCCCGCAATCTCTGCCGGCGGATTATCGCGAAGTTCCTGCATAATGCCCGACATCTTATCCATTCCGGTAAGTCCCGGAAATTCAAAGCTGTCTACCTTGTTCAGATAACGTCCGTACTCAGTATAAATTTCCTCCATCCTCTGCTTCAGGGAGCTTCCGATGCTTCTGTAATATGCCGCCATCTCACAAATCAGCATAGAGCCAATCACCGCATCCTTATCACGCACATAAGGGCCTGCCAGGTATCCGTAGCTCTCCTCAAATCCAAAGATAAAGCGATCTACTTCACCGTCTGCCTCCAGACGCGCAATCTGGTCGCCAATCCACTTAAATCCGGTCAGTACGCTTCGAAGCTCCACACCGTAATGCTCTGCAACCGCATCTGCCAAAGGCGTGGATACAATCGACTTTACAGCAACAGGCTTCTCTGGCATCGTGCCTTTCTCAATCCGTCCTGCACAGATGTAGTCAAGGAGCAGCACGCCAACTTCATTGCCGCTTACCAGCTCATAGGAACCATCCGGGCACTTCATAGCAATGCCCACCCGGTCTGCATCCGGGTCCGTCGCCAGCATCAGATCCGCGCCCGTCTCCTCCGCTAATTTCAATCCCTGCTCCAGCGCCTCAAAAATCTCAGGGTTCGGATAGCTGCAGGTTGTAAAATAACCGTTCGGATATTCCTGATCCGGCACAATCGTAATATCTGTAATTCCGATATCCTTCAGCACCTGCGTTACCGGCACAAGCCCCGCGCCGTTCAGCGGACTGTAAACCAGCTTCAATCCCGCCGTTTTACAGAGACCCGGACGAACCTGACGCGACTCAATCGCCTCATAAAGCGCCTTCTTACAGTCGTCGCCTACGAATCGAATCATCCCATTCTCAACGCCCTCTGCAAAAGAAATAAACTGAGCTCCATTCAGCACGTCCGTCTTCTGAATCTCATCGTAAACAATCGCAGCCGCATCGTCTGTCATCTGGCATCCGTCGGGCCCATAAGCCTTATATCCGTTATACTTCGCCGGATTGTGGGAGGCGGTAACCATAATACCTGCATTGCACTTATAATAACGCGTCGCAAAGGAAAGGGCCGGCACCGGCATCAGCGCATCGTAAATCCTTACATAAATTCCATTCGCCGCCAGAACGCCTGCCGCCGTCTTGGCAAATACATCGCTCTTCAAACGGCTGTCATAGCTGATTGCCACCGTCTGACTGCCGCCCTGGGTCTTCACCCAGTTGGCAAGTCCCTGCGTCGCCTGACGAACAACGTAAATATTCATGCGGTTCGTTCCTGCTCCAAGCACCCCCCGGAGTCCGGCCGTACCGAACTTCAATGCTACTGCAAAACGCTCCTTAATCTCTTCGTCATCGCCTTCAATTCTGGATAACTCCGGCATAAGGTCCGCATCTTCCAAATCTGCCGCCATCCAGCGTTTATACTCTTCCTGATACATTTCAACCACTCCTACCATTCTTTTTTCCTATTTTTTGTACAAACTGACAAAAGGTTAGTTATAATATACCATGTTTGGCCAAAGTTGGCAACGTATTCCTTATTACTGTAACTATTCCTTTCCATCCTTTATACTGTATAGTATAATTAAGATAATAATAAATCGAAGGGAGCGCTAATTATGTCAGATACGAAAGTGATATGCCAAATCGAGCACCATGCCATGCTGTTCGCCTATTTTGCCAGACACGCGATTGAATTATGCGGTGATGCAGGAAGGGACGCCATCCTCACAGGCATGACCGCATATGGAAATGAACGGGGCAGGCGCATGGCGCAGAATGCCGCCGCCCGGGGCGATGAGCTTACTACCATGACTAATCAGGCTTACGGTGAATGGAAGCCCGATTATGAGGGACAGATGGAATTCGGACAGATTCGCACAGAGCCTACGCTCCAGACCTACATAGCCAAATGCGCATGGTGCGATGCATGGAAAAAGCACAACATTCTGGAATACGGCAAATATTACTGCGTCAATGTAGACAACGCCGTTTATCAGGGATACCGCCAGGATTTTGTCTGTACGCCAACCACCGCCTCTTTAAGCTGGGGAGGCGAACGCTGCGAGTTTGACTGGGGGCATCCGCTGACAGAAGAAGAAAATGCACAGCTTGCACAGAAGAAAAAAGAGCTTGGCGCTTCCTGTATAAAGGACTTTAATTTTCACACCGCGCATTTGAAGCATACCATCCGCAGAACCCTGATTGATTTCTTAGGCAAAAACGGCGAAAAAGCGGCAGAACTGGCTCTTGCTGATTTTGCAGAAACCTTTGGACAGGAATATCTGGATGCGCTGGATAACATTCCCCTTGAAGAGATTTATCCTTTTAAGGCAGCAGACCAAAGAAACCAGCGGCATTCCGCCAAGCGTACCGTATGAATGTCCGCAGTTCAATAACTATCCCATAAACACAAGTTAAAGGACAACGATTATGAATATTATATCACAATGGATTTCTAACCACGAAGAAGAAATCATCCGCATAGCAGACGACATCTTCTGTCATCCGGAACCGGCTTATCAGGAGACCTATTCTTCCAAACGCCTCGCTGAATTTCTGGAAGAACAGGGATTTCAGATATCATGGAATACCGCGGGAATCAGCACTGCTTTTACCGCAATCTGGGGAAACGGCCGCCCACGCTTGGGTTTTCTGGCTGAATACGACGCGCTGCCGGAGCTGGGTCACGCCTGCGGCCATAATCTTCTCGGCGCCGGAGTCTGCGCGGCCGCCTGCGCCCTGAAGGAAGATATGGCTGCCTGTCAGAAATCAGGCTCCATTGTCGTCTGCGGCTGTCCCGCAGAAGAAATTATGTCCGGTAAAATCATCATGAATCAGGCTGGCGTTTTTGACGCTTTGGATGCAGGAATCATGTGGCACCCCTTTGACCGTAACCGCATCAGCAACGATATCTGGCAGTCCCAGGATATTAAGAACTATACCTTCCATGGCGTCAGCGCGCATGCCTCCAAATCCCCGGAAGACGGAAGAAGCGCGCTGGATGCTGCAGAGCTGATGAACATCGGAGTCAATTACCTGCGGGAACATGTGCCGGGCGATGTGCGGATGCATTATGCCTATATCGATAATGGGATTCCCGCCAATGTGGTACCGGACACCGCTAAAACCAACTATTTTATTCGCTCATCCAAACGCTCCCGTACCGACGATGCCAGCCGGCGGGTGGACAACTGCGCAAAAGGCGCGGCATTGATGACCGGAACCACAGTAGATATCGAACTGGTGAAAAGCTGCAAAGAAATGAAGGTGAATCGGGTACTGGCAGAGATTTACTATCAGGCAATGACAAAAATCCCCGTTCCTCAATATACAGAAGAAGAACTTGCATTCGCCGCACAGCTCACGAAGGAAGCCGGACTTGTCAATCAGGGAATCTATTTCACTGGTCTGGAACCTCTGGAAGCCGAACCGGTCCCCATCTCCATCGGAACCGACGCCTCAGAGGTCAGTCATACAATTCCGCTGATTACGCTCAGCGCCGCCGCCATGTGCAGGGGCACGCCGCTTCATCACTGGGCCGCAGCAAAACAGGCCGGAATGAGCATTGGACAGAAAGGCATGCTCTACGCCGCAAGGTGCATGGCAGAAGGAAGCAAACTGCTGACAGAAACTCCCGGGGCGTTAGAAAAAGTATGGGAATTTCACCGCGCCCATGAATAAAACACATCTTCTCGTACAAATTAGATTGACCCGCCGGCTGCAGCCGTATTTTGTGCAGCGCCGGGCAACACTTTTGTACGGAGCGAAAAATTACAGAAAGGAAGGATAACACTATGATTACTAAGAAACTTGGAATTATTGGCTGCGGCAATATGGGAGGAGCCATTTTGTACGGAGCTCTGAAAAGCGGCGTAATTGCTAAAGAACATGTATATGTCTATGACGTCAATCCTGCTATGCAGGAAAAAGCCGCAGGATGGGGTGCGACTGTATCCTCAAGCGATGCAGAAGTATGCCGGAATGCAGACATCGTTCTGCTTGCAGTAAAACCACAGCAGGCAGCGGGCGCATTAGCCATGTGTGAAAACGCACTGGACAATAAGGCTATGATGTCCATCGTTGCCGGTGTTACCGCAGAACGGCTTCTGGCAATGATAAACGGTACGCCCCGTATTCTTCGGATTATGCCGAATACACCAGCCATGGTATATGAAGGCGCATTTGCACTCTGTTCAGACAACGGCTTTACCGAAGACGAGCTTGCTGCCGCAAAAGCCGTCTGCGAAAGCATCGGAATCGTAGAAATGGTGCCGGAGCACTTAATCGACGCTGTCTGCGGACTCAGCGGCGGCGGTCCTGCCTATGCCGCTATGTTTATTGAGGCAATGGCGGACGGAGGCGTAAAGCAGGGACTTCCAAGAGCTGCTGCTTACCGTCTTGCAGCGCAGACCTGCCTTGGAACCGCTAAGATGATTTTGGAAACTGATTTGCATCCGGGACAAATTAAAGATATGGTAACGTCTCCCGCCGGAACTACCATAGAGGGATGCGAGAAGCTGGAAACAGGCGGCATGAGAGGCGCAGTCATGGAATGCATTAAAGCAGCCACCGAACGGTCGAAGGCATTGTAAACCAATGCATTACCTCACTCAAAATAATCCGATGAACCCAATTTAAAAATTTGCTTCGTTGCATGCAGAAACTTCTCTACATGCAGCGACAGCTTTTTTGAACAGACAATCCCGAAGGGAGTAGAGTATTCCCAGTTAACAGGGATTGTTTTAAATAAAGGATGAATGTTCTTCCATGGTTCAATGATTACAATAGCGGAATGTATATTTTCACATTCGTTAAACACGCTTATTTTTATCGTCTCGCAGTCTACAATTTCAATTTTAGGGTGCGCCTTCTCAATTTCATCACGCAGTCTGTCATAGGAAAGGAAACGTCCCCGTTGTACAAGCATTAATTTTTCACCGTATAAATCCTGAAAAGAAAGAATTTCTTGCTGTGCCAAGCGATGATCGTATGGCACAGCAATTTTCAGAGGTTCTTCACTCAGACGCAATCCCTTGCATTTCCTCTGGGCAAGTACATTGGAATCAAAGAGTCCAATATACATATCAATCTCCGTCCCCAGATTTTCAAACATCTTATTCACACTTTGCGTCGTGTTTTCAAAAGAAATGATGGAAAGCTTCAATTCAGGATAAATGCTGCGAATCTTAGGCCAGATATTGATAAGGACATCGCAGGGCGTATTCAGCGATTTCCCCATTCTTATAATATTATTATCATTATAAGAAGCGCTTTTTGCCCTTGCAATTGCCAGATTCGAATATTCAATCATCTTCTTTGCATCCGAATACAGCGCTTTGCCCGCATTCGTAAGGGAAACCCCCTGATGGGTTCGCTGAAACAGCGTAACACCTATTTCCAACTCAAGATTGCTGATTTTTTTGCTGACGGCCGTTGGCGATATATATAGAATCTCGGCTGCTTTCGAAAAGCTGCCGCTGTCGGCCACCTGAATAAATGTGTCAAGATAATGATTGTACACCGTATCACGCTCCTTGAACCAATCAGAATTGCTTTTGGATAAAGTTTATTGTCGGTAATCTGCGACCATTTCACCGTAATAGACGGCTGTCCCATATAGCCAATGGAATAAATAAACGCCAGCGAAAAAAAATATCCAAAAGATGTATTTGTATTTACCGGGTAAAACATAGATGAATCATACGCGGCAATCGTCTGATTCATTTGCGTAAGGCCTCCGGCAAGCTTTACTGCCATGGCGCGCATAAAAATACTGCAAAACATGGCAATCAGACACTGAATCCCACCGACAAACGCTGTTGACTCATTTCCGCCGAATACACTGTAAAGGGCGACGCAGCCTACGCCAATCAGCACTGCGGCAGTATAATTTACGCCAAGCATACTGCTCATCACCGTTCCTATCACAACCCATTGAACCGCTGCCGAAGCAATTCCTCCGAGAATAATAATCGGAATAATGATATAGCGAAGACGGGTATCTTGAAAAATATCACAGATAATATCCGTTACAGTGACCAATTTTCTTCTGGCTGCAATCCGTTTCATCGGGCGTCCGATAATTTTTGCGCTTAATACAAATCCTATCCATCCTCCTCCAAGAATCGTAGTGCCCAAATAAGGCGCATAACCCTGATTATATGCCGTACCGGGCGTACCGATAAAGCCTACTCCGCTGATTGAAGTAGCCACAATAGCAGTCGCCATAACCCATGGCGGCAGCGAACCTCCAAAATAATTTCTATTTCCAGACAGAGTCTTTGCGGAACGTCTCGCAGATATGTTTCCGGCAAAAATCATCAGAATCAGATAAATAACAACAATAACAACTGGAGAAGACATTGCTCATCCTCCTTCCCACTAAATCTGTTTAAAATGTTCTGTACCAGTCATCAATACCAAATTCATTTTCAACATCTTTTCCTTCATAATTTCCCTTGACAGCATCAATAACAATGAAAATAAATACGACAGCAGCTATGCCATATGCATGCATAAATGTGTAGAGCGGAAATCCAAATATGGTCATAAACGTCTCCTCCTTTCTCCTTCGCAAATACAGAATATAGCCCTTCTTAAATAAAATTATAACAATATTCACTGAATTTTGGAACAACAAAAAGGTTCAATAGCTGCAACCATATGGTTGCAGGAGAACACTGTCTTAAACTGTATGGTTGCATCCCCCAAACAAAATAGAAATTCAAAAGGAACGTATAGCGGTATTAAAATAATTGCACAGGAAACATAATAAAAATTCTAAACGAGGAGGCGGAAGCTATGAAAGCTTTGGTACTGGAAGGCGTTGAACAATTAATACTGAAAGATGTAGAAAAACCGACCTGCGATAAGGACGGTATGTTGATTAAAGTAATGGCAAACGGGGTCTGCCGGAGCGACTGGCATAAATGGCATGGACACTATTCCAGAAAATATCCTATGATTCTGGGCCATGAGATGTGCGGAATTGTCGAGGAAGCCGGAGAACTGGTAGAGCGTTTCAAAGCAGGAGACAGAGTTATGATTCCTGTTTCCGGAAGCGAAGGAACCTGCGATATGTGTAAATCAGGACATGGGAATCTGTGTGAGTCTTATCTGGTTCCGGGCATTGGCTACAACGGAGGATTTGCAGAATATGTTGCTGTTCCCTATGCAGACCGCAACGCAGAATATCTGCCGGACAATCTGAGCTTTGAAGAAGGGGCGATTCTTAGCTGCCGTTATATTACAGGCTTTAAAGGCGTCGTAGAAGCTGCAAAAGTAAAAATCGGCGAATGGGTAGCCGTATACGGATGCGGCGGCGTCGGACTTGCAAGCGTGGCAACCGCAAGCAAAATGGGAGGATTTGTAATTGCCGTAGATATCAAAGAAGAAGCTCTTAAAATTGCCGAAGAGATGGGCGCCGACTATGTAATTAACGCATCCAAAGAAGATCCGGTAGAAGCAATCAAAAAGATTACTAAAGGCAAGGGCGTAGATGCGGCCATTGAAGCGCTTGGAAATAAAAATGTTGTTGTCCAGTGCTTTAACAGCCTGGGCAAACTTGGACGTCTCATACAGCTTGGCGTAACGCAGCTTGGACCGGAAGGGGATGCGTCAATACCGATTAACCCGCTGGTCCAGGGCGAACTCTCTATTGTAGGTTCCCTCAGCAGTCCGATTCAGGGCTTCAAGCCAATGCTTGAATTAGTTGCAGCAGGCAAGCTGAATGTAAAACCGCTTCTCACAGAAACATGCTGTTTGTCTGACGTGGTCTCTGTATTTAAGCGAATGGATAATAATGATGTTGTCGGCGCAGTTGTCGTGAATGATTTTACAAAATAATCAGGAGGACGTTATGTACGATAGAATATTTAGCCGGGGTAAAATCAACGGTCTGGAAATGAAAAACAAAATTATAATGGCTCCAATGGATGAATCCCTTGGAGATAATTCAGGTAATGTATCCGAGCGCTGTATCGAGTATTTCTGCGCAAGGGCAAAGGGCGGCACCGGAACTCTGGTAACCTCTTATGTTGCTGTCTGCCCTCCGGAATTAGGAGGCATTGCAATGCCGGGACAAATCCGGCTTCTGAATATTGGAAATGAACTTTCTCTTACGCATTTTGCAGAACGGGTTCATTCATACGGAGCGAAACTGTTCGTTCAGCTTCATCATCCGGGAAGAAAAACTACGGCAGAGTATAACGACGGATACCAGCCTGTTTCCTGCAGCGCGCTGACGCCGTCCATGCCGGCCGGAACTCCGTCTGTCCGGCAACTGACAGTTGCACAGATTAAAGAAATTGTCGATTGCTTTGCAAGGGGCGCTCAATACGTGAAATGGTCCGGCGCAGACGGTATCCAAATTCACTGCGCTCATGGATATCTTCTGAATCAGTTCATCAGTCCTGCAAAAAATGCCAGAACCGATGAATATGGCGGTTCCAGAGAAAACCGCTGCCGTATCGTTATCGAAATTGTTCAGGCTATCCGCAAAGTAGTAGGGCCGAAATTCCCCGTTACGGTACGCCTGAATGCATTTGAGGGCGAAGGACTGAAGGGAGAACCAGATGCAGACGAGATGAGACTGGTCGGCAAACTGTTGAGCGAAAACGGAATTGACGGCATCCATCTTACCATGACAAGCATTGACCGCGTTGGAACCCCGGATCTTCGGGCCGGATGGAGAAACGATATCTATGCATATTTCAAAGAAGCGGTCAATACAATTCCGGTCTATGGACCAAATGAAGTAAAGACGCCCGAAGAAGGCGAGGCGGTCCTTGCATCCGGATGTCAGGATTTTCTTGTCCTTGGCCGTCAGCATATTGCTGATCCGGAATGGGCGAACAAAGCAAAGTCCGGACGTGAAAAAGAAATCCGTCCCTGTATTTCATGCAATGGATGCATGCAGCAGATTACCATTACACACCAGCCAATGCGCTGCTCTGTAAATCCGCTCGCAGGACGTGAAAAAGATAATCTCAATCTCCCCAAGGGGGACGGAACTGTTGTAGTAATCGGCGCAGGCCCTGCCGGTATGCAGGCGGCTCTTACTGCAGCGGAAAGAGGTTTTCATGTAATTCTTGCAGAGAAATCATCTGAATTCGGCGGTTCCCTGCAATATGCAAATAAAGCGCCGGACAAGTTCCGTATTGATAACCTGATTAACTACTTTCAATATCAAATCGAAAACAATGACAAAATAACCGTTAAATTAAATTATGAACTCACAAAGGATAATTTAGATGAGTTAGCCAGCCTCAACCCTTATGCCGTCGTTCTGGCCGCCGGAGGAAAACAGGTGGTGCCGCCGGTTCCGGGCGTAGAAAAAGCAGCGCTGGCCAATGACGTACTTGCCGGAAAAATTACATATGATAAGAAGAAGGTTGTCGTCGTTGGCGGGGGTATGACAGGTTTGGAAACAGCCGAGCTTCTTGGCAGCCAGGGTAATGACGTCACAGTTCTTGAAATGCTTCCTACCGTTGGAAATGGAATTTTCAATTTCAATGTGACAAAAACTGTCTGGGCTCTCGAAAAGTACGGCGTTACAGTCAGGACACAGACAAGACTTGATTCTATTAACGCTGACAGTGTTACTGTATTCGATACGTCTGTCGGTCAGAAAACTGAGATTTCATGCGACGCAGTTGTTCTGGCAATCGGTGTTTATATGGATCACTCGCTTCGTGACGAACTGGAAGCAAAATTTGCAAAAGTCGTCGAAGTGGGCGATGTAAATAAAGCGGGTAAAATCATGACGGCAGTCAGAGACGGTTATGACCGGGTAAAAATACTTTAAGATATATACCCGCAAAGCGCACTGTATCCCACTGTGCTTTGTGGGTATACCCAAAGACACACCTTAACATATGCCCTTCGGGCGGGCGGACTTCGTCCGATGTGGTATAAATTTATAAATATAGGAGAACAATTATGGAAACTTCAACAACAGATAATATTTCCGGTAAACGCTGGCGATACGAAGTGTTAGGCGGTATTATGATGCTTGCGCTGGGAATTATCTACGGATGGTCAAATTTTGTTGTACCTATACAGCAGGAAATGGGCTGGGGTTCCGATCAGCTTGCACTGGTGTACTCTGTAACAACATCCATGCACTGTGTGGGAAGCCTGTTTGGAGGTTGGCTGGCCAAGCGGACCGGCGGACGAAAGGTCCTTGTTGGCGGCATGATAATTATGTGTCTCGGATTCGTTCTTGCTTCTACCGCTACAGTAATCCCGGTTATGATTGCCGGATATGGATTTCTTGTCGGCGCCGGAGCCGGCATGAGTTACAACGCTTTACTTGGTATTATCATTCCCTGGTTCCCGGACAAAAAGGGATTTGCCTCTGGAGTGCTTTTTATGTGCTTTGGATTCTGCAGTATGTTATTTGGAACCTATGCTGTTCCGCTTATCAGTTCATTCGGATGGCGGGGCGCATTCCGCATCGTGGGAATCGGTTATGCGGCAGTTGTTATTATATGCGCGATGTTTATCCATCCGGTGACTGAAAAAGATGTTCTCCCAGCTCCGGTATCACTAGGCGCCGCCAAAGAAACAAAGATAGAACCTCTGAATGTAACCGGATGGAACATGATTAAAAGGCCGTCATTTATTACCTTCTTCCTTTGGGGAGCATTTATGTGCAGCTGCGGCCTTCTCATGATTGGGCATGCATCCCCAATTGCTCAGGAGGTTGGATTTTCAGCGGCAAGCGCAGCGATCCTGACAGGCGTACTGACCGGATTTAATGGATTGGGACGAGTTATTTTCGGACAGCTCTGCGACAAAAAGGGAAACAGTCTGGTAATGGCAATCGGCAGCGGATGTTTTATTATAGGTTCCCTGATGCTGTATATATCCATCAGCCAAAGTAACCTGATTCTTATGGTTGCCGCATTTGTTATTATGGGATTTGCTTATGGAAGTATAACGCCAACGACAACAAGCGTTATGGCTGGTTTCTACGGCATGGAATTTTATGCGTTGAATGTCGGTATTGCAAATATAAACGTATTTCCTGCATCGTTTGGAGGGCCGTATGTTTCCGGTATTCTGGTCCAGAACAGCGGAAGCTATGCCTCCACAGCGATTTTTGTCTGTGCGTTAGGCGTTCTGGCATTGATACTCAGCCGGTTTGTACGAAAACCCTGATGCGTATATACTTATAGTAAACGACAAATAAATTTGCCATTTACTATAACCCCTCCGGGGGATGCGCAAGATATTTGTAAGGTAGAATCTGCGTTTGCACGCAGCAAAAATCGGCGCGGCAAACGCCATAAAGAAAACGTTTCCTAAAATAAAACATAAGAAACGCTTTCTTATGTAATTGGAGGACTCCGCAATGAATACCCTTCCGATAAGGTATGAAAAAATAAAAGTTTTTCTTTTTACTGGTTTTCTTGACTCTGGAAAATCAACATTTATACAGCAAACACTTGAAAATATCAATTTTTGTACCGGAGAAAAGACGCTTCTGCTGTTATGCGAAGAAGGCGAAGCCGAATTTCAGAGAAAGCAATTTGCCAACCCGGATTCTGTAACTGTACAATATATTTTAAGTCAGGAGGAACTTCACCCGGAATATCTGACACAGCTTGCCGCATCCGCAGATGCGTCGCGGGTTATTATTGAATATAATGGAATGTGGACAATAGACGTTCTGGAAAAAAGCTTCCCTGAAAACTGGTATATTTTCAGAGAAATGCTTTTTATCGATACTTCAACCTTCCAAATATATAACACAAATATGAGACAGTTGATGTATGATAAACTTAAAAGCTGTACGGTTGCGGTTTTTAATAAATCAGAAGACATATTGGATAAAGCATGGCTGCATAAAGTTGTCAGAAGCGCTTCCAGACGCTGTGACATTGCATACCAGTACAAGGACGGACATGTCGAATACGACGATATCGAGGATCACGAACCATACGACTTAAACTGTCCCGTAATCCAGATTAAAGACGAGGATTTTGCATACTGGTCCCGGGATATATCAGAACATCCGGGAAAATACGATGGAAAAACAATTCAGGTAACATGTCAGACTGTATTGAATCACAATATGCAAAAGCAGGAAATCGGAATCGGAAGATATGTCATGGTTTGCTGTGAAAATGATATTGAATTTTTTGGACTCATCTGTGAAAACACAATGAAAAATATTGAAAATTATTCATGGATTACTCTAACCGGAAAAATTCAAATAAAATATCATGAATCATATCGCAAAACCGGACCTGTCCTCTCATTTATTAATGCGCAGGAATGTCAGGCTCCAGACCAGAAGATAGCAACATTTTATTAGAGTACATATTTTCCGGCATGAGGAAATCTTAACTGTGTCGCGTAATTTGCGTGACACAGACTTCTTTTTGAAAAAATAGTCTTCGCCTCCTTTATAAAATCCGGATATAACCATTCTCCAAATTCATGATACTGGTATCTCTCCCCTGACATAGAATCCCCCTGATTTTATCAATATATCATCTCTGCATTATGTATTTCTACGATTTCTGTGAGATACAAATATCATAGCAAAATCTATGTCAACCGTTAGTTTATAGTATGTTATAATTCCTTATCAATAAACGGCCGAAACATCTCCGAAAGAAGAAATGAATTTGCAAACGCAAGCAATGACACCCCAATCAGGCTCCAGACAACCGCTCCAACCAGAATTGTCGCCTCATTC
>CATJPU010000141.1 GCA_949742505.1 uncultured Lachnospiraceae bacterium
GGTATATGGATTTATGGAGCGTATTCTGATTCCGTTCGGTCTTCATCATGTGTTCTATCTTCCGTTCTGGCAGACCGGCCTTGGCGGAAGCATGGAGGTAGCAGGACAGATGATTGAGGGAGCACAGAATATCTTCTTTGCACAGCTTGCTGATGCGAATACTACCAAATTTGCTGTGTCTGCAACAAGATTTATGTCTGGTAAGTTCCCACTTATGATTTTTGGCCTTCCGGGAGCGGCGCTTGCAATGTATCGGGTTGCAAAGCCAGAAAAGAGAGAGATTGTGGGTGGTCTTTTGATGTCTGCAGCCCTCACTTCTATGCTGACGGGTATTACAGAACCATTAGAATTTACCTTCCTGTTTGTGGCTCCGCTTCTTTACGGAATCCACTGTGTTCTTGCAGGAGCAGCCTATATGCTGATGCATATTTTCGGCGTAGGCGTAGGTATGACGTTCTCCGGTGGATTTATTGATATGTTCCTGTTTGGTATCCTGCAGGGAAATGGAAAGACAAATTGGATATGGATTGTAGTTGTTGGCGTTGTGTATTTTGTGGTATATTATTTCCTGTTCAGCTTCCTGATTGTAAAGATGGATTTGAAGACTCCTGGACGAGATGATAATGAAGAAGTGAAATTATACCGCAGAAGCGATGTGGACGCTAAGAAGAAAGGCGCGGCAGACGGCGGCGCTGAAGGCGGAGAAGTGGATGAAGTATCCAGACAGATTTGTATGGGGCTTGGCGGTAAAAAGAATATTTCAGATGTAGATTGCTGTGCAACAAGACTTCGGTGTACGGTATTTAAGTCTGAGCTGGTGAATGACGCAATGCTCAAGGGCACAGGCGCATCCGGTGTCGTTCATAAAGGTAACGGTGTACAGGTAATTTACGGACCACGCGTGACAGTGATTAAGTCGAATCTGGAGGATTATCTGGAAACAGCTCCGGATGAAGAATATGTTGCAGAGGATGCGCCGGCAGAAGTGAAGGCGGAAGAGGAAACGGGAAAAGGGACTGAGGAGAAGAAGGTAGTGAAATCTATCATCGTAGGAAGCCCGGTGAAAGGTATTGCGGCTGATCTTTCCAAAGTGCCAGATGAAGCTTTTGCAGGTCGGCTGATGGGCGATGGCGCCGCTGTAACGCCAACAGATCCGATCGTATGTGCACCAGAAGACGGAGAAGTTATTTTCGTATTTGATACGAAACATGCAGTTGGATTTTCTATGGATAATGGAATCAGCGTTCTGCTTCATATGGGTGTAGATACAGTAAAACTGGAAGGAAAAGGTTTCGAGGTACTGACGGAGCAGGGTGCAAAGGTGAAGAAAGGAGACCCGCTTCTTAAACTTGATTTGGATTATCTGAATGCAAACGCACCGTCTATGATGTCTCCTGTTCTGTGTACGGAGCTGACAGAGAATCAGAAAATTCGTCTATTGAAGGAAGGAGAAATTGAGAAGGGCGAGGGCTTGTTTGCGGTAGATATCTACGAATAGAATAGGCAGAGTATAAAGATTGCAGACCAGAGGAAAATCTGGTATGCTGTTGTAACAGGGTGTCAAATATATTTTGGCACCCCAATTATACCTATACTAGTGTCCATTAAGGTATCCCCTTCGGGCACACCTAATGGCCATACGGTCATTCTATAAGGTATCCCCTCCGGGTATCCCATTATGGCCATACGGCTTTTTATAAGGTATACCTTCCAGGTATCCCATTATGGCCATGCGGCCTTCTATAAGGTATAGTTTTAAGAGGATGAGGTTAAGGGAAAGTATGTACAGAATCAGTAAAGTATTAAATCATAATACGGTAATTGCTGTGTCGGTGGAAGATAATCAGGAATATCTGATTATGGGAAAAGGAATTGGTTTTGGGAAAAAGGTGACGGAACGCATGGAAGTGCAGAATACGGATTCCATTTATTCCCTGAAAGAAACTACAAAAAGAGGAAATGCCAGAGAGCTGGCGGCGAGTATTTCGCCGGAATATTTAGAGATTGCAAATATTGTGCTTCAGGAAGCAGAGAAGGAATTTGAAAGTATTGACAGGAACATACTCTTTCCGATGGCTGACCATATAGAATATGCAGTCAAACGGATTCGGAATCACGAATCCATCAGCAATCCTCTGACAGATGATATCAGGCTTTTGTTTCATGCGGAATATAAAGTTGCCTGCTGTATCGTTCCTGTTCTGAAGAACAGAATGGGAATTGATATTGACGAGGATGAAGTGGGGTATATTGCGCTTCATGTACATACGGCAATTGTGAAGGAAGAGTTGTCGCAGGCGATGCAGATGGCGCAGGCAGTGAGAGACTGCGTTTCCTATGTGGAACAGGTGCTTGGAAAGAAATTAAATATCATGTCATTATCCTATAATCGTCTGATGAACCATATCCGCTATATGGTTGCCAGAGGACTGAAAGGGGAAGAGATTAAGCTCAATATGAATGATTATATGGAGTTTAAATTTCCGAAAGAATTTGAAATGGCAAGAACGGTATGTGATGCGCTGGGAAAGAATCTGCATTGTACATTTACAGAAGCAGAGATTGGATATCTGGCAATGCATCTGCAGCGAGTATTAGCGGATGAAGAGGAACGGTAAACCGTACCAGAGCGTGGTTTCGGAATGAAAAACAGATGCAGGAACAGGAATTGTTACGGCATCTGTTTTGGTGTATAATCTATTTATGTAATAAACAGCCTAGAGCGTGTCTGCAAATTGCTTTCTGCAAGATTCAGACACGCTCTAAAATATTCTTGAACTTATGACGTCAGAAGGGGCAGAATTATACTGGTCCACAGAGAACCGCATGGCATTACAATAACCATTGCCGGAAGCATATCCGCAATAGGAAACATCTTAATCTTTGCAATGCGAAATCCGGTGGCAATCATCAGAATGCCTCCGCAGGCTTTGAAATCAGCAATCATATCCGGCGTGGTCAGAGGAAAAATTATTCTGGCACATAGGAACAGGAGGAGGAAAATGATGAACTGCGGTATAGCGATAATTGATGTTACGTAGCCCAGACTGCAGGCGAAAACCAGCGCGGTAAATAAATCCAACACAGACTTGGCTATGAGGATGCTGTGGTCGCCGGTCATTCCGGAATCCAGGCAGCCGTAAATTCCAGTTCCGCTGGCACAGAACAGCACAAGTGCAGTCACTAGAAGCGACTGAAATTCGTCTTCGGGCATTTTTGGCTTCATATTTTTAATTAGATGGCTGATAGGCCGCTCTAACAGCAAAGCGGCTCTGTTAATCTTATCACCCAGGCGAATTAGCAGACCGATACTGCTTCCAAGGACTATGGCAAAGATTACTGCCGGCATATTCTTCATCAGTACAATGGAATTAATACCGATTCCCATGGAACAAGCCCCAAAAACAAGATTTAGCTCATTCTTAAATTTGTCTGGAAGCTTTTCTCCGGCGGCAGCTCCCACGATACCGCCGATAACGACGGAGAATACATTAATTATTACACCGATTGGCATAAGAATCCCTCCTTACATTTCAGCGGCGGATAAATTTGGTATTTGTCCGCTGCTTTTCTATTATAAATGAAAAAGGACAGAGAATCCAGCGATTTTTTCATATAGAGAATAAAGTTGGATTATGCTATACTGAAAAAAATGCTTTTAAAAATCATTTTGATGAATGATAAATGCTGTACCGGGTAATCAGTGCGGAACATATGAAAAAATAGGAGGAGACGATATGACTCTCAAAGACAGAATAAAAGAGAAAGTTTTATTGACGGATGGAGCCATGGGAACTTACTACAACCAGAAATATTCATCGGCTATGGAAGCGGAAGAAGCGAATCTGATTTCGCCAGAGCAGATTAAGGCGATTCATAAGGAGTATATTGAAGCGGGGGCAAATCTAATCAGGACTAACACTTTTGCAGTGAATCATTATTTGTTTCCGGAGAGAGAAGTCTGCAGGAGCGCCATAGTATCGGCTGTATCCCATGCAAGAAAAGCAGTGGATGAGTCAGGAAAGGATGTGCTGATTGCCGCGTCGATTGGACCGGTTAAGCAGTCTGCGGCGGAGACTGACGAACAGATTTTAGAAGAATATCATTTTTTGATTGATATCTTTATAGAGGAAGGTATCCAGACTTTTGTATTTGAAACTTTTTCTGAGCCGAAATGGATTCAGCTTTTGTCAGAGTATTGCAAAGAAAAGTGTATATACAACTGCGTGATTGCACAGTTTTCAGTAAACCCTATGGGATATACGCAGGACGGATATGGAATGGGTGAAATTATCCGGCGGATGACGGAATTAGAAACGGTGGACATCTTTGGCTTCAATTGTGGCGTAGGAGCGCTGCATCTTCGAAAGTTGCTGGAACAGCAGTTTTTTTTAGAAGATTGTATTTGCAGCGCCCTTCCTAATGCCGGATATCAGCAGGAGCTTAGGGGCAGAATGCGCTACAAGGATGAACCGGAGTATTACGCTCGGCAGATGGAAGGCATTCTTGCGCTTGGGATGAATATGATCGGCGGATGCTGCGGGACTACGCCAGAGCATATCGCTGCGATTGGAAGGCTTCTGGAAAAGCAGAACCGAAAACCAGAGTCAAAGAGAATTGCCCCGGCTGGCGGGGGAGAAGGGGAGAGGTCTTATATTCGTCCTACTGCTTTTATGGAGAAGCTGAATCGGGGAGAAAAGGTATTTGTGGTAGAACTTGACGCTCCTTTTGATGCAAATATAGAGAAGTTTGGTAAAGGGATTTGTGCCTTGAGGGAAAATGATGTGGATATGATAACGGTCTCGGATTCTCCCCTGGCGCGCTCCAGGGCGGACGCTTCTCTGCTGGCGGTGTATGCGAAGTCTTTAAGGGATGTTTGCGTCATGCCTCATATTGCTATGCGGGACCGCAATCTGATTGGTCTGCGCTCAGAAGTATTGGGAGCTCATGTCAATGGTATTCGGGATTTTCTTATTATTACCGGCGACCCGGTGGGAAAGGAGAACCGCGGGCGGATTACCGGTGTATTTGATATGAATTCTGTCCGGTTTATGGAATATTTACAGCATATGAATGAGGAAATATTTGGGGATTATCCGGTGTATTACGGAGGGGCGCTGAATTATAACGGTGTAAACAAAAATGCTATCGCAGAAAGAATGAGGAAAAAACAGGATGCGGGATGTTCTTATTTTCTGACTCAGCCGATTTTTTCAGAAGAAGATATTCAGAGAATTCGGGAACTCAAAGAAATGGCTGACGCGAAAATCATCTGCGGGCTGATGCCTTTGGTAAGCTATCGGAATGCGATGTTTATGCAGCATGAGATGCCGGGAATCCATGTGGATGAACGAATCATTTCCAGATATACTCCGGATATGTCAAGAGAAAAGGCGGAGGAAACTGCGGTTTCGTTGTGTGTAGATATTGCCAGAGAGTTGTATGATACAGCGGATGGGTTTTATCTGATGACGCCGTTTCACAGGGTGGGACTGGTAAATCGGATTATTGACGGCATTCGAGAATTGGAGTTAGAAGAAAATTCGTGAATTGGACTTGGCATATGGAGGGAGAAAAGCCTTGAAAAGAAATGAACATATTATCAAAGAAGTATATCCGGGTTCTATTGCAGAAGAGATGGAAATAGAAGCCGGAGACGTACTGCTTGCAATCGGAGGGCAGGAGATTGAGGATGTCTTTGATTACCGGTATTTGATAAAGGATGAATATATCGAAGCGTTAGTTCGGAAGAGCAGCGGCGAGGAATGGCTTCTTGAGATAGAGAAGGATTACGAGGACGACCTTGGGATTGAATTTGAAAATGGGCTGATGAGCGAATACCGTTCCTGTAATAATAAATGTATTTTCTGCTTTATCGACCAGATGCCGCCGGGGATGCGTGAAACACTGTATTTTAAAGACGATGATTCCAGATTGTCTTTTCTGCAGGGGAATTATATTACGCTTACCAATATGAGCGACAGAGATGTGGAGCGCATCATCCATATGCAGCTTGCGCCGATTAATATCTCTGTGCAGACGACCAATCGGGAGCTTCGCTGTAAGATGCTTCACAATCGTTTCGCAGGGGAGAAACTTGCGTATCTGGACAGGTTTTTTGAAGGCCATGTGGAGATGAACGGACAGATTGTATGCTGCAAGGGAGTGAACGACGGGGCGGAATTAGAGCGGAGTATCCGGGATTTGTCCCGGTATCTGCCGTTTATGAGAAGCGTATCTGTCGTTCCGGCAGGGCTTACGAAATACCGGGAGGGTCTATATCCGCTGGAGTTATACACGAAAGAAGAGGCGGAGAAGGTGATTGAGCTGGTAGAAAGTTTTCAGGAAAGATTCTACGAAGAGTATGGACTGCATTTTATTCATGCCAGTGACGAGTGGTATATCACAGCGGAGCGGGAATTTCCGGAGGAAGAACGATATGACGGCTATATTCAGTTAGAGAACGGCGTGGGTATGATGAGACTGTTTATCGAAGAGTTTGAAGAGGCATTGATAGAGCTTCAGCGGGAGAGAAAGGACAGCGGTAAGAGAACGCTGACGATTGCAACCGGAAAGCTTGCCTTCCATACGGTTCGTGGATTTGCAGAGCGTATGATGGAGCTGTATCCGGAATTAACGATTCATGTATATGCGATTCGGAATGACTTTTTCGGAGAGATGATTACCGTATCCGGGCTGATTACGGGGCAGGATTTGGTAAATCAACTGCTTAAGTATCGGGAAGAGGGAGCGGAGCCTGGCGAGGTTTTGGTGATTCCCTCCAACATGCTGCGGATGGGGGAGCAGGTATTTCTGGATGATATGACGGTGCAGGAAGCAGAAGAGGCACTGGGAATGAGACTTGTGCCGGCAGAAATGAGCGGATGGGATTTTATTCGGGCTGTTATGGATGAAGATTATAGCATGGAGAGGGAGAATGATGGGATTGCGTATGTAAGGGGTTACCCGGAGGGTATCTACGAAACGGTGTACTAGTAAGGAGCGCTTTGTGCGCTATATCATTCAGAATCCGGATTCGTAAACGGCTTATCCGATGTCATTGCGATGAAAAATTCCTAAAGCGCCCCTCTGAGAATATTATATTGAAATTACAGATTTTACTTCTGCCAGCGTAGGCATGGAGCGGGCAGTGCCTTTTTTCTGAACGCTTAGGGAAGCGGCTGCATTCCCGAAGCGGGCTGCGGTAAAGATATCTTTTTTCATGGAACAGGCAGAGGCAAATGCGCCGTTAAACGAATCTCCGGCTCCGCTGGTGTCGATAGCATTTACTTTGCGGCAGAGAATCATAAGTGTTTTCTTTCCATCGGATACGAAAACACCCTGGCTGCCCATAGTAATCACTACATTTTTTACTCCTTTCCTGTGAAAGAAAGCACATGCTTCTGATGCGCTTTCTTCGTCTGTGACCGGAAATCCGCAAAAGTCCGCGGCTTCTATCTCATTTGGAGTGATAATATCCATATAACGGTAAAATTCTATTGAGATATCCGCATAAGGAGCTGGATTTACGATAGTTGTTTTACCATTTTTCTTCGCTAGTTTCATAGCATATTCGCATGTTTCAACCGGTACGGCAAATTCGGTCATACAGATATCGGCCATCTCAAAACATCGCTTATTCTTGTCAATGACTGCAGGGGTGATGGCGGCATTGGCAGCGGCATGGATAATAACAGTGTTCTGGCCGGACTCCTCTACGCACACGAATGCCGAACCGCTGGATGTATCCGGTACGGTTCCGATGTAATCCGTATTGACGCCGGCCCATTTCAAATCAGCAAAAAGAATCTCGTTATTCGGGTCGTGTTCCCCTACCATGCTGATAAACATGGTTTTGGCTCCTAAACGTCCGGCGGCAGCGATTTGATTGGCTCCTTTGCCGCCCAGCATCAGAGTAACGTTCTTGCAGAGAATACTTTCTTTTGGCGCCGGCAGATGCCGGCAGTCAATAATATGGTCTAAATTGATGGTTCCGATTTCTAAAATCATAAGACACCTCCTTGGGTGATAAATAGTTATTCCCCGATTCTGACAGGGAAGCCGCTGTTTTCAAATTGTTCTTTCAGGCGAAGCATTTCCTGTTCGGACGGAGGAACAAGGTCTGCGAGAGTATATTCCATATCCAGCTTGTCGTATTTGGAAGTGCCCAGCTGGTGATAGGGCAGAAGGCTTACCGAACAGCCGGGAGCCGTCTTAAGAAGAAAGCGGATGGTCTCGTCCATATTTTTCTGGGTGTTGTTAATTCCCGGAATGACCGGAATCCGGACAGTGACATTGGCTTTGGCGGTAATCAGCCTGCTGAAATTATCCAGTATCAGTCTGTTGGAGACACCGGTATATTTGATATGTTCTTTCTCGTCCAGTATTTTCAAATCGTAGAAAAAGTAGTCGATAAAGGGCAGAAGCTTCTGGTATGTTTCCCATTTGGCGTATCCGCAGGTCTCGATGCAGGTGGATATCCTGTGCTTTTTGCATTCTTTTGCAAGTTCGCAGAGAAAATCACCTTGGCTTGCGGCTTCTCCGCCGGAAAATGTCACGCCGCCGCCGGAAGTCTGATAATATGGAAGGTCTTTCACAATGATTGTCATAATATTGTCAACCGTTTTGCACTGTCCGGCCATGGTCAGAGCCTGACTGTTGCAGGCCTGAGTACAGGCGCCGCAGGAGACGCAGCCGGAGCGGTTGATTTTTACACCGTCTTTTCCAAAGGACAGTGCGCTGGTGGAACATTCGGAGATACATTGTCTGCAGCCGATACATCTGTTCGGCCAGTACATGAGCTGGTAAATGCTTTTTTGCGTCTCGGGATTAGCGCACCATCTGCATGTTAGGGGGCAGCCTTTCAGGAATACGACTGTGCGTATTCCCGGGCCGTCTTTGATGGCATACCGCTCTATTTCACTGATGACGCCTTCTTTTGCTGTGTTCACATCTTTTAACCTCCTGCTCTTTATAGGTCGTGCTCGGTGCGGGCGATGATGTCGTCCTTGGTCTTTTCTTCCAAATCGATGAAGAGGGCGCTGTAGCCGGCAACACGGACAACCAGATCTTTGTAATTGTCCGGATTATTTTTGGCGTCCAGCAGTGTCTCCGTAGAAGTGACGTTAAACTGTACATGCCAACCGTCCATTGAGAAAAATGTGCGAATCAGGTTCATTACCTTCACAAGTCCTTCTTCTGTTGACATTACGGAAGGCGACAGGCGGATGTTTAAAAGATTCCCGCCGGTAATCAGGTGATTCGGCATTTTTGAAATGGAATTTAAAACGGCTGTAGGCCCGAGGGTATCTGTTCCATGGAAAGGAGAACAGCCTTCGGAGAGGGGTTCCCCCGCTTTTCTTCCGTCCGGGGAAGCTCCCACCGGTACGCCCTGGGGCACATTGCCGGAAATAGTGGCTGTGCAGGGGTAACTTAAGCAACCCACAGGTCCTCTTCCGATGCGGGTGGTAGGGTATTTATCCTGTTCTTTCATAAAAGAAAGATAGATATCGGAGCTGATCTGATCTACGAAATCGTCGTCATTACCGAATTTCGGAGCCCGGTTTACCAGCATACGGCGAATGTTCTCGCCTTTTTCGCCTTCAAAATTATTGTGCAGGAAGGTTAGAAGCTCGCCGGGGGCAATTCTCTTTTCCTCGAAAACAATCTTCTGCAAGGCGGCAAGACTGTTGGCAGCATTAGTGATACCTGTCTCCGGCCCGGTTACCATGTCATAGACGCTGCCCCCTTCCTTGGCGTTCTTTCCCCGTGGGATGCAGTCCTGAACAAGTCCAGAGCAGAAAGCGTCCGGCACCAGTTCTTCCACGGCATAGTCGATGCAGTGCTCGCCGGTTACTCTTGTTTTGACAACATAGGCCATCTGTTTGTCGTAGGCTGCGCGTACCTCGTCTATGGTTGTCATATCGGCCAGCGTTTTGTCCTGCTTCAGGAGGTTCAGCCCGGTCCGGGTATCGACGCCGCCGTTCAGGGTGATTTCCAGTACCTTGGCAAAATTGGTAAAGCTCATGCCCGCGCTCCGGTATCCGAATTTGCCCGGTATAATCGGCTCTATACAGCCGACAATAGCGTAATTATTAGCATCCTTTTCCGATACGCCCCGTTTCATCAGGGACGGAATCATAACATGGTCCCCGTGCATGGCGGGCATACCGAAGCCCAGTTTGATGACCTCGACACATTTATGCAGGTATTTTGTCGGGTTCTTCTCGTTAAACCGGGCCGATACATTGGGCTGGGTAAGCCGGGTAAGGCTTACGCTGTCCAGGCAGATCATGGTAAGGTCGTTGACTGCGTCTTCGCCCTCTGGGGTAATGCCCCCCAGGGTGAGGTTCTGGTAAGTGGGATCGCCGCCGGAGAACCGAGTATGGCTCCAGGGACGGATTTTGACAACGCCGAATGCTTTCACCCACAGGCACGCTAAGAGTTCTGTGGCAGATTCCTGGGTGCAGCGGCCTTCGGCAAGGTCCTTTTCGTAGTATGGATACAGATACTGGTCCAGACGGCCGAAGGACATGGAGTGCCCGTTGCTTTCGAGCTGGGAGAGCAGGTGGGCGAACCATACGCTCTGGACTCCTTCGTAGAAAGTTTCGGCAGGGTGTCTGGGAACACGTTCGCAGTTGGCTGCAATTGCATGAAGTTCAGATTTGCGGGAGGCATCAGTCTCCTTACCGGCAAGCTGTCTGGCAAGTGCTGCATAGCGTTCGGCATAAGCTATCATTCCTTCGTATGCGATCATGACGGATTCGTAGAAAATCCGTTTGTGATGACTTGTGGGATCGCTTAAGTCCAGCGCGTCCAGATTGGTTTTTGCATCATGGATAATACCTTCGGCTCCCTTATGGAGCAGAGCTTCAAAATCCAACATAATATGTCCGTCGCCGGAGGTCATGTTTCCGTTGGCAGAGAGAACGCCCATTTTATATGCTTCCTTTGCCTGTTGGGGAAGGGTCGCCTGACAGCGGTCCTCTAATGTCTTGCCCTTCCACCATCCGGCGATGTTCAAAAGCTCCTCCCGGATGTTTCCGGGAACAAGGAAACGGTCTCCGGGGCGCTTCGGCAATTCATCAATCTCCTCAAAAATCCAGTTTACACAGTATTCCGGGAAAATAGAAGCAGCCCGCAGGGAGGCTGCGTGATTACCAGCCAGCAATTGTCCGTCTTCTATAAAAAGGCTGATTTTTTTCAGTACATTTTGAAATGCGTAAGCGCGCTTTTTGATGGCGGGCTCGGCAGCGTGTTCCTTGTAGCTTTCGGTGAGATACCGGGCGCGTTCCACGCAGACTTCCTGATTCACATTAATGGATTCTTCTTTTAAGCGTCGGATTCTTTCTAATTGTTTAGATGATAACCTGCATGTCTTATATGTGTGATACATATTCCTGTCACTCCTTTTTTTGGTTTAAATATTTAAACTGGTTTACAAATTTATAATATTGTAATATTGTTGGATTGTCAATAGGGAAAATTTAAGATTAAAAAAACATTATATTATATCGAATACAACGATATTAATTGATTATTCATAAATATGAAAAAAGATATTGACAGTTTTGAATTTTGGTATATAATAAACGTAAAGTAATTTACAAATTCATAAAAAGTGGATTTAAAAAAGGGGAAATATAAAAAATAGAAATATAAAATTATAAACAGGTAAATAAATTTAAAAAATAAAATCCTGAAAAGAATATTGACAAATCCTGCCTCCGGAAGTAATGTTTAAATAGTATACATATTGAAAAAACTTATTTAAATACGAAAAAAGTAAATTCGATTATTGGGATGATGAAAAGGAGGATATTATGGCATTATCACAGGATTATAAACAGGATTTGAAGGTTAAAGCGGCATACTATTATTATAAGAAAGATATGAAGCTGGCGGACATCGCGGATACGCTGAATGTATCCAGAGTTACACTGAACAAGCTGTTAAAAGAAGCGGTGGAGGAAGGAATTGTCAGGATTGATATTGTAGACAGGAATAATACCATCGGAATTTTAGAGCTGGAAGAGATGGCGAAGGAACGGTTTCATTTGAAGGATATTAAGATTGCATCCTCGTTTTCCGGCACCTGCCATGACGTGGCTTATGCAGCGGCCCGGATGGTAGACAGCATGATGTTTGACGGGATTAAGATTTCCCTCACATGGGGGGCGACACTTGAAATTCTGGTTGACTATCTGACTGGTAATAACTTTATCAGGGATATTGAAGTGTATACGTTATTGGGAGCGCAGGGGACCATCGGTATGCAGATGCAGCCCAACACCATTGCGCAGAACCTTCTTCGGAAATATAAAGGGACGGGTTATGTGATGAACGCGCCGTTTATGTGCGAGACAGCCGAGACAGCCCAAAGTATTATGCGGGACGCTTCCTATACTTTTATCGTGGACAAGGCGAGAGATTCGGACCTGACGCTGGTTGGAATCGGGCCAACCCCCAATACGGCGGCAAACAAGTCCAGTATGCGGTATGACATGGAAACGATTAAAGAATTGAAAAACAGCAATGTATGCGGAGATATTTGTTCAAATTTTTACGATATATATGGAAATATAAGCCGGAATCCCCTGTGCGACAGATTTGTCAAGGTGAGTCTTGATGAGATTAAACAGCATAAGAATGTTGTAGGAATTGCGAATGGAGATTATAAAGTTGCTTCTATATTAGGGGCGCTGAACGGAGGATATTTGGATACGCTGATTACCGACCAGAGCACGATGGTCAGCGTAATAGAGATGGCAGACCGGCTGGGAATCTGATGCGGAGTTAGAGAGGCATCCCCCCTGGTTCATGGTCTGGAATATAACCTGAGTTTTATTTGCCGGATGTTGGTTGTGCGAATCCTGTTATGGAGGAGTTTGCCCAGCGGCATATCGGAGCAAATGAAGCTGCGTGAAACGTCACAGCATATATAATACCAAATCAAGGAGGGTGCAAAAGATGAAAAAGAGACTGGCAACATTAGCGGCGCTTGCTGTATGTACAGTGATGACTGTATCAATGACTGGCTGCGGAGGCGGAACGAAGGAAACGGATGCGGATGCCGGAGCAGAGAAGAGGACGGAAGGTTCAGCAGAGGCAGGAGACGGAAAACAATGGGATTATGGTTCCATGGCAGACACGGTGGACTACATGGAGCTTGTGGATGAATTGTGGGGAACGGAGGTTCTGGTCCCGGATAAAGAGCTGACTATTGGGTTTATTCCCAAGGCGTTGGAGAATGAGTTCTGGCAGATGGTGGACGACGGGATACAGGAAGAGGTTGATAAAATCAATGAGGCTGGATTTTCAGTTAAATTAGACACTGTATCTCCGCAGGGCGAGACGGATTATGAGGGTCAGTTGTCCATTATGACAGATATGGTGAATAAGGGTTATGACGCCATCATCGTAGGACCGATTACAGATTCAAACTGTGTGCCGGGTATTGAGCGCGCTCAGGAGGCGGGCATTCCGGTAATTCCGATCTGGGTTGAATTTAAGGACGAGCCTTATGTGGATATCTGTGTGGGATCTAACGCATATGCAGAGGGACAGGCAGCCGGCGAGTATTTTGCAGAACAGATTGGTGAGGAAGGCGGTCAGGTTGCTGTTATTACAGGTATTGCAAGCAATCCGATTACGCCGGCCCGTACCGATGGATTCTCTGACTATTTCAAGGATAACAATCTGGATATTGAGGTGGTAGATGTGCAGAACGGCGACTGGGATCGCTCAAAGGCAAAGGATGTTGCGGATACGATGCTGAAAGCATATCCGGATCTGAAAGGAATCTACTGCAACAATGATACAATGGCAATGGGCGTTGTAGAGGCTGTCCGGGGCGCTGATAAGCTTGGAGAGGTGCTTGTAGGTGGTACAGATGCGATTTCGGAAGCGCTTACATCCATCAAAGACGGAGACCTTGATTATACCTCGAACAATTTCCCTCATTATGTAGGTAAGATTTCCCTTGTTGAGGCTGTCAGAGTACTCGCTGGAGAGAATCTGCCGGAGAATATTACAACTCCTGTAGCCGGTATGTCCAGCGAAAATATCGATACTCCGGAAGCTGAGATCATTGGCTGGAAAGACATTGAATGGGTGAAAGAGTACAGTAAATAACGTACCCATACAGAAAAGAGAGGGGCAATCGCAAATTAGTGGCTGCCCCTGTTATTTTACACATTTTTCCAGAAAACAGCACACAGAACGTATCAAAAATATATATTTTGGGTGGGGATGCGTTTGTTAAAACATACAGGGAGGAGAAGATGCCTGTGAAAAATTTTATAGAATTTAAACATATATCGAAAGAATTTCCGGGAGTAAAAGCACTGAATGATATTAATTTCGCAATCAGGCAGGGCGAGACACATGCAATTTTAGGAGAAAACGGAGCAGGTAAATCTACTTTATTGAATATTCTGCACGGAATTTACCAACCTACGGAAGGAGAACTTCTGATTGGTGGCGAGAAAGTGGCGTTTTCCTCAGCGAATGATGCTATAAAATTTGGAATTGCAAAAGTGCATCAGGAAATCAATATGGTTCCAGAGATGACGGTTGCACAGAATATTGCGTTGGGAAATGAACCGCGCAAGGGCGGTCTGATTGATTGGAAAAAGCTGAATCAGGATGTGGCAAAGATTTTAGACAGGCTTCACTGCACGATTAAGCCTACGGATAAGACAGGAGAATTGAGCAATGGCGAGATGCAGATACTGCAGATTGCGAAGGCTTTGTATCTGGATTCCAGAGTTCTTTCGCTGGATGAGCCGACTGCTTCTCTCAGCACTCAGGAGACAGAAAATTTATTTGATATCATTGTGGAATTGAAAGAAAAGGGAATTACGATTCTATATATCAGCCATAGATTGGATGAAATATTCCGAATCGCAGATCGGGCTACGGTTATGCGGGACGGACAATATATCGGAACCTATGAGATGGAAGGCATGACGAAGGAAAAATTGATATACAGTATGGTGGGAAGAGACGTAGAGATGTTTGCAACCCGCCAGAAGCCTTCCAGAGCGGACAAATCAACAGAGGTTCTTAGAGTAGAAGGATTGAATGCAGAAAATCATGTGGAAGATGTGAATTTTAACCTGTATCAGGGAGAAATTCTGGGCTTTTTCGGATTGATTGGGGCAGGAAGAACGGATGTTATGAGGGCAGTGTTTGGAGCGGACAGGAAAAGAGCGGGAAAGATTATTGTTCATGGAAAAGATGCGGAGATCAAGACTCCTGTGGGCGCGGTAAAAGAGGGAATCGCATTGATTCCTGAGGACCGCAAGCGTCAGGGCTTTAATTATAATCTGAGTAACGGACAGAATATGGCGTTAGCTTCTCTGGAAAAATTCGTGAAGGGTGTTTTTGTGAATCATAAGAAAAAGCTTGCGGCAGCAGAAGAACTGCTGGGGTCGGTGAATTTAAGGCCGAACGATCCGAATTTTATGACGGCCAATCTGTCCGGAGGCAATCAGCAAAAGGTTGTTCTTGGCAAGTGGCTGTCCGCTTCCGGCGACATTATGATTTTTGACGAACCGACGAAGGGAATTGACGTGGGAGCGAAAGCAGAGATTTACGCATTGATGGAAGAGCTTCTAGAACAGGGAAAATCAATTATCATGGTTTCTTCGGAGCTGACCGAGGTTATGGGAATGAGCGACAGGATGTTTGTGATGAAGGATGGAAAGATTGCGGCGGAGCTTTCGCGGGATGAGTTTGATGAGCAGAGGATATTAACATATGCATTAGAAGGAAACGAGGGATAAAGAGATGAAGAACAAATGAAAAAGTCTGGAACGGGAATTGACACTGCTGGCTGCGCTGATTGTTATAGTAATCGTATTTACAATGATTAATCCGATTTATATTTCTATTTTTAATATCAGTGATATCATTGAACAGTCTGTTATTTACGGACTTATGGGAATTGGAATGACATTTGTTATCATAACCGGAGGTATTGATTTATCTGTCGGCTCCGTGCTGGCGCTGACGGCGGTTACGGCGGCAAAGCTGTCTTCCGGGGGGATGAACGTGCTGGGAGTGGCAATCATATCCCTGGCGCTCAGCGCGGTGCTTGGGGCGGCCAATGGGTTTATGGTTTCCTGTATGAAGCTGCAGCCTTTTATTGCTACCATGGGTTCCATGTCGATTTTCAGAGGAATCGCTTATATTGTGACAGAGGGTTTTCCTGTGTCCGGAGTAGATTCGGCGTTTCGGAGTGTATTTTATGGTAAGATTTCAGTGGGTATGAGAACCTCGGTTATGGTCCTGCTGGTTTTTGCGGTGATTGCGCACATTTTACTGAAATATACGCGTTTTGGAAATTATGTGTATGCTATTGGCGGGAATGAGGAGGCTACAAGACTGTCGGGCGTTAAGGTAAAGAGCAATAAGATTAAGGCGTATGTTATCTGCGGGATTGGCTCAGGACTTGCGGCAATGATTCTGATTGCGAAGCTTGCCAGCGGAGAGCCAACGGCCGGTAACGGATACGAGCTGAATGCAATTGCCGCGGCGTGTATCGGCGGAACCAGCATGGCGGGCGGTCGGGGGACGATTGCAGGAACCGTAATCGGTGCGATTCTGTTCTCGGCGCTGAAAGTCGGTCTGATTACTTCGGGGGTAGATACTTTCTGGCAGTATGTTGCAACCGGCGTAGTGATTATTATAGCGGCATATGTTGAGATTATTCAGGGAAAGCTGGCAGGGAAGAAGAGAAAGTAAAGAAAAAGGTTAGGAAGAAGTAATGCAATATGGAGTGGAACAGGTAAAAGCGGTTGTAAAAGAGTGGATTCGCGTGTGTATGGCAAATAACAGGGTATAACGAACAGGGAGATAAATTATATGGCAAGAGTATCAGCATCCATTCTGGCATGCGACCATACCAGAATCGGAGAACAGGTATTAGAGGCGGAAAGGGCAGGGGCAGATATTATTCATATTGATATTATGGACGGGGTCTATGTTGAAAACGTATCCTTTGGGCCGCAGTTGGTATCTGATTTAAAAAAGATTACGAAACTGCCCCTGTCAGTGCATTTTGAATTGGTGAGACCGGAAATATTTTTACCGATGTTTGCAAGAACCGGAGCAGATATTGTTACATTTCAGCTTGACGCCTGCCCCAATCCGATCCATATGCTCCGGGAAGTGAGAAAGGCAGGACTGAAAGCGGGGGTTGGAATCGGCCCGGCCTACGATGTGGAAAATATTAAGTACCTTCTTCATCATATTGACGGACTCATTCTCATGAGCGTGGAACCCGGATACGGCGGTCAGCCCTTTGAGAACAGCATTTATGATAAACTGCGACGGGCGCGTGAAATTATGAAAGAAGCCGGAAGACGTGTTCCAATTAGTATTGACGGAGGTGTGACGGCTGTCACTGGGCGCGGACTGGTAGAGGCTGGCGCGGATGTTCTGATTGCCGGGAGCTCTGTATTTCAGGCGGAGTCCATTACAAAGGCAGTGGAGATGTTAAAGGCTTTGTAATTAGAAAATTCAATAGGGGCTATTGCATTAATATAGGGTTCTTCCGCTCGATATTGAACATTTGATTCCAGATGATGATTCGGTTCGTTTGTTAAGTCAATTTATAGAAAGGACGTTTTTAGGGAATTTATGGGATCAAGGCGGTGTATCAGAACCAGGTGAAAATGAAGCACGTAAAAAAGCTGCATATTTGCGGCGAACGCTACAGCTATTCCAAGACCGACCATGACGCGGCTTTTATGAGGATGATCGCTGGTCTGTTCTGTAGCGGGAGGCATACTGAACATGGCGCTGGACTATGTATTTATCGCCTTGTTCCAAATGGGAATCGCTGCGGCGGCCAAAAGATAAGCCGCCGCTGTAACAGTTAACTTCAGGCATGTACATCTCTGGTTTTCAGGAAATGGATTGCAAGCCAGTAAAATATAAGAAAGAAAACCAAAGTAGACAAAAGGAAGGACAGGACGTTTCCGGACAGGGCGTCCTCTGTTTTGTTGGAGTTCATGCCCATCAGCATCAGACTGTAGGGCCAGAAAAGGCCGAATCCCTTATTGGAAAGCAGCATTCCCAGAACACTTCCAATCAGGGCAATGCCGATCGGTACGGAAAAGCTGCGTATCACCATAGACAGGAGAAGCTGTATGGCGCCGATGGCGGCGGCGGCCAGGGTTCCTCTGAGGAGCCAGAACAGGATATTTGCCGGACAGAAGTCCGGCAGTCCCACGATGACCTTGCCGCAGAAGAGATATAATATGCCGACCCAAAGCTGAGTCATTAAGGTTACCCGGAAGATGACGGCAAGCTTTCCGAAGTAAAGGCAGGGAATGGATACCGGGGCGGTCATAAATACGTTCCAGTTGTGATTTCTGTGCTCTAATCTCCAGAGATAGGAGCAGTAGAGGGCAATCAGCGGCGCATAGAAGAAACTGGCATAAAACAGCGTATGCTGTGTCCAGAGCGAATACCACTGGTGCGTTAGGATGCCGGTATTCTGCAGATAATTGAAGGTTCCCATGACGGCTGGTATCACCGGAATGATGATACAGGCAGGAAAGATTAATGAATGGCGGAGTTTCTGATTTTCTGATTTGATACAGCGTGACAGCATCATAGAGTTACACTTCCTTTCTTACGGTCAGAGTTTTACATAGCAGATAAATGATAAATACAGTTCCCAGGAACAGAAGGAATCCGGTCATAGGAAAAGGGACTTCAAAATAACGCACAATCTTAGAATCCCGTTCCCAGTCCGTGGACGCTGCCGGGAAAGCGGCGTAGTATCCCCAGATAAACAGCCGGGCAATGGGCGTGGGGAAAAACAAGGAAAATAATCCCAGAAAGCATCCAACAAGTCCGGCTGCAAGGGGAAGAAGCTGGCTGGCCGACAGCAGGGACAAGGTCTGCTGGATTGCAAGCAGTACGGCGCTCACTGTAAAGGTAACCGCCATGTGTTCGGCAAGCATCGTCCATTTTAGCGGATCTGTAAAACGGCAGATCTTACCGGCGCCCAGAATGAGAAGTCCCTGTCCCATGGTAAAGTAAAACAGATACTTTAATCCCATCAGAAATTTACAGTGAAAAAGCTGGGCCGGTTTCTGCATAGTGTACAAAAGTTTTAGAGTATCGCCTTTGATTTCCATGTCGCAGAGGCGGCTGGCTATAACTGCCGCCAGCATAGGCAGCAGGATGGTATTCATGAGGGGAAGATGATGGAACAGCAGCAGGTATCCGGTTTCCAATTCTTCCGGCGCGGCATGCGTAAGCTGCCAGAGAGCCCATAAGACCTGAAAAAGCAGGAAGCATAACGGGAGCAGTGACAGATGTTTTTTCCGTCCTTTTTGTCTTTCAGCATACAGCTGTCTGATGAATAGGGATTTCATAAGCTCACCTGCCTTCCTGTCAGATGAAGGAAGATATCCTCTAAGCTCATCTGCTGTTCGCTTAAGCGCAGGACGCCGACGCCGGAAGCTGCAAGGACGGACACCGCTTTTATCACAAGGCTGTCTTCTGCGCTGCGAAGATAGAGTTTACCGCCTTTCTGCTCAGCAGAAATTTCTGAACGTTTCAGTATCTGGAGGGCCCGGTCGTCGTTGTCGGTTTTTAAGAGAAGCTGCAGACGGCTATGCTCGTGAAGGACGGCAAGAGAATCCTGAAAAATAAGCTGTCCCTTATCAATGATGCCAACATGGGTCGCCATCTGGTCCATTTCGCTCAGAAGATGGCTGGAAACCAGAACTGTCATGCCGTACCTGTTTGGAAGGGAACAGATTAATTCGCGTATTTCCTGAATACCGGCAGGGTCAAGACCGTTGGTCGGTTCGTCTAAGAGAAGGAGTCCGGGATTTCCCAGAAGCGCTGCGGCAAGCCCCAGCCGTTGCTTCATGCCCAGGGAATATTCCCGGACTTTCTTATCTTTTTGTCCCTCCATGCGCACAATTTTTAAGACCCGGTAAATTTCAGTTTCCGGCACATTTTTTAGGGTACAGATAATCTGCAGATTTTCAAATCCGCTTAAATGGCCGTAATATGCTGGCGATTCAATCAGTGAGCCGGTCTGGGACAGAATGGAAAGTCGGTTTTTTTCATTGATTTCCCGGCCTAAGAGCTTTATGCTTCCGGAATTTGGTTTGACAAGCCCTAAAAGAAGCTTGATGGTAGTAGATTTTCCGGCTCCGTTTGGCCCTAAGAAGCCGTAGATGCTGCCTGCGGGAACAGACAGGTCAAGGCAGTTTACCACTGCTTTACTGCCGTATTGTTTGGTAAGAGCCTCTGTAGTAATGACAGGTTTCATAAAGTCATCTCCTTTTTGTGGTGGTTATAGTTGCTGTGTGAACGGCATTATCAGCCGCCGGAAAGCCCTGAATCTGCTGATTCTGGAATATAGTGCAAACAGCAGATTCCGCGGGCGACAGATTCAGTATAAAGACGCTCCCTTATCTGAGACTTAATCCAACCTTATTTTTAGCTTAAATCTCTGCAAACGGGATTGGAATATCGGAAATACAGAATTATAATATAAGAAATACAGGGTGAACAGTATTGGAGAGAGAGATAAAATGGAGCTGTATGAGCGTAAGATTATGGCGGTGGACGACCATAGAGGTATTCGGCAATTGATTGACGGAATTTTAAGAGAACATGGTTTTACAAGAGTGATTCTTGCCGGAAACGGCGAAGAGGCAATGCGGTTATTTCTTGCGGAAAAGCCGGAACTGGTGATTCTGGATATTATGCTTCCGGGGGAGGATGGATTTACGCTGTTTCAGAAAATGCGGGAGAAGGAGAATGTGCCGATTCTGTTTTTGTCAGCAAAGGATGGAGATGAGGACCGGCTTTTGGGACTTGGACTGGGGGCGGACGACTATCTGACCAAGCCGTTTCTGCCGGAAGAACTGGTGCTGCGGATTCATGCAATATTAAAGAGAACCTATCGCGTGACAGAAGAGAGGGAGAAAAGCTTCTGTATAGGGAACCGGGAAATATTGCCGGAGAGGGCGCTGGTCAGATATAAAGAGAGGGAAGTGCCGCTGACAGCCAAAGAGCTTCTCCTGCTGGCAAAACTGAATGAGAACCGGGGTAGGATTGTGACTTTTGACGCTCTTTGCGGGGCAGTCTGGGGGGATTCCTACTATGGTTATGAAAACACGCTGATGGTACATATCCGGCATCTGCGGGAAAAGATTGAAGAAGACCCGTCCCATCCAAGATGGCTTCTGACTGCAAGAGGATTGGGATATCGTCTGGTAAAGGAGGATGCATGAAGAGTCTTTTTCGGATTATCCGTCGGTATTCGCTGATGGCGGGATTGATTATCGTTATTATTCTGGTATGTAATGGATGCATATTGCTGGGAATTGGCTATTATACCGCCGAACAGGAAGGCGGTGACAAGTATGCCAAAATATCTGTGGGGCTGATGGAGCGGATTGGAGCAGAATTTCAGACAGAAGGAGAAGGATATCAATTGTCTGAGACCGGCGGGAAACTGTTGGAGGAATCTGAATTTGTCTGGGCAATGGCATTGGACGGGGAAGGAACGGCGGTGTGGAAATGGAGGCTGCCGAAGGAGATAAAGGAGCGCTACAGCATACAGGAAGTGGCATCCTTTTCCAGATGGTATCTGGAAGATTATCCGGTCAAGATACTCTCAAGCGGCGGACTTCTGCTGGTATTTGGCTGCGATCCCGGGATGATCGGTCGTCATAGTCTGCTTGTGTCTCCGGTACTTTTGAAAAATGCGCCTGCTTATGCAAGAATGTTTCTCTTTCTGAACCTGCTTATAATCGGCATCTTTATTCTGTGGTTTGGATACCGTTTTTACGGCGCTATGAGGCCGGTTGCAGAGGGAATCGAACAACTGGCTGCCGGAAAACCGGTACGTTTAGAGGAAAAAGGACTGGCTGGCGGGCTGGCTGAGAAGCTGAATGAGACATCCGGGCGTCTTATGGCGCAGAATGAAGCCCTTGCCAGAAGAGATTTTGCCAGAACGGAGTGGATTGCCGGAGTTTCCCACGATATACGAACGCCGCTGTCCCTGATTATGGGACATTCGGATCGCTTGTCAAGGGACGGAACGCTGACCAGAGAACATCGTATGCTTGCAGAAAATATCCGCAGGCAGAGTCTGATTATACGACAGCTGATTACGGATTTAAACCTGACCTCCAGGCTTGTCTATCAGGCGCAGCCCTTAAAGCAGAGCAAGTGTCTGCCGGCATCGCTGATCCGGAACTGTGTGAGTGATTTTTATAATGAAGGACTGGATACAGAAGAAGCCGCGAAATATGAATTTGAAATTATAATAAGCGAGGAATTGGAGCAGACGTGTATAGAGGCGGATGAGGGACTGCTTTTACGCGCTGTGCGGAATCTTTTGGGAAATAGTATCCGGCATAATCCGGCAGGATGCAGGGTAAAGATAAGCCTTATCAGTCAGGTTGGGAAGATTGGTTTTTTTGTGCAGGATACGGGGGCAGGGATTCCGGAGACAGTAGTGATAAATATGGAAAATCCAGAAAGCGGCGTCCACATTATGGGACTTAGGCTGGCGGACCAGATTGCAAAAGTCCATGGAGGCAGGCTGGAATTTGTAGAAAGGCCGAAGGGCGGTTATGACGTCAGAATGTGGATTGCTGAAAATACTTGTCCAACTGAAGCATAACAGACTGAATTTAGAAATGGAAAGGAAGAATTATGGCAAGGATTTTAATCGTGGAAGACGACGCCGGGCTGAATAAAGGGATAACCCTGACTCTGACAAAAGAAGGGTATACGGTGGATTCAGCCTGCTGTATCAAAGAGGCGGAAGCTTATGTAGAAGAGAAAAAATATGATTTGACAATCTGTGATATTATGCTTCCAGACGGAAGCGGCCTGGAATTTGGTGCAAGGATGAGGAAGGAGACAAACGGTTATCTGATTTATTTAACAGCGATGGATACGGAAGCAGATATGGTAAACGGTTATGAAGCCGGAGCGGATGATTATCTGACGAAGCCTTTTTCCCTGATGGTACTGGTGTCAAAGGTGGCGGCTCTGATGCGCAGAATGGACGAGCAGGCCGCAGAGCGGCTGTATTCCGCAGGTATTGTGGTATCGTTAAAGGACATGAGCGTCATGAAAAACGGCGAGAGTATTTCTCTAAGCAAGAAAGAACTGCAGCTCCTGATTTATCTAATGGAGCATGCGGGGCGCATACTGACCAGGGAAAATATCACAGAGCATATCTGGGAGGGGGACGGACAATTTCTGGATAATAATACAGTGCCGGTAAATGTTAGCCGGCTGAAAAATAAGCTAGGGACGGACGCCATTGGCAATGTTAGGGGGCTGGGGTATTTATGGACGGAAAAGGTAGACAGGAGATAAAGAAATATATACTGGTGTTTCTGGCGCTCTGGCTAAGTATGACGGCGGCATTCTATTTCTATGCAGATTGCGAGGAATCCAGGAGACGGGATCAGATTGCCGAACTGGCCGGGCTGTATCCGGAAATGGAAGAGGAGCTTGTCCGAATTATGGAAAAAAATACGTCGGATGACAAGTGGGAATACAAATGGAAATCGGGAGAACTTGAGAGAAAATCGGAGGGAGTTCAGAGCCGGCTGGAGGAAAAATACGGATATGATTATGATAAATGTGTCAAAGAGCATCAGGTGTGGAAATTATATGGTGTTTGCGTCTTGTGTGCAGGAATGTTTTCTCTGCTTTTATGGCTGGTATCCGGCAGAAAAGGGATCCAGTTAAAATCCTATGATACAAGACTGGAGAAACTGAATAGAATACTGGAGGAATTTAGCAGGGGGAATCTAAAAGCGGCCGAGGCGGAACAGGCAGACCTCGGGAGACCGGACGACGGAAAATTTACTGTTCGTACAAAAGAAGCGGAAATGTGGATAAAAATTGAAGAAACCCTTTTGGAACTTGGCATGTATTTAAAAGACAGAAAAGAAAAGTATGCGAGGGAAGAAGAAGCGACAAAGGGGTTGATTACCAATATCTCTCATCAGCTTAAGACGCCTTTGGCATCGCTGCGTATGAGTCATGAGCTGGTCGTTGGCGGTCATTTAAGCGAAGAAGAAAAGAAGGAATTTCTGATGCAGGAGGAGAAGGAGATTGCAAGGCTTCAAAAGCTTTTAGGCGAGATGATAAAGCTGTCCAGGCTTGAGAAACATATGATACAGCTTAAGCCGGAAATAAAGTCTTTGCGGGACACTGTTTCTGACGCCGTATCTTCGATTTATCCCAAAGCGTTGCTGAAATCCATGGATGTGCAGGTAGAAATGGAAGAGGATGCTGTTATCCTCCATGACGTGCACTGGACGGCGGAAGCTCTTGCCAATATTTTGGATAATGCAGTCAAATACGCTCCTGCAGAAACCAGAATCATCATACAAATCCGGAAACTTACCAGTCATGTCCTCATAGAAATCATAGATGAAGGGCCGGGAATCTCTGATAAAGAAAAACATAAAATCTATCAGAGATTCTACCGCGGAACCCAGTCTGGCAGGACAGAAGGCACAGGAGTAGGACTCTATCTGGCCAGACAAATTCTGGAAGAACAAAAGGGAAGCATTCTGGTAAAAAATCATTACCCTCATGGAAGTAACTTCCAGATTCTGCTCCCCTTTTGAACGTGATTTTCCAAAAAAGAGGATCCCGCAATGCAATGTGCAGCCGCCCTGTGTATTATTTATTCGCTAAAACGTATTCGCTCGATGAGGGATTCCTTCTTGACGGAACGCTCAAGAAGCGCCGTTAACAATAGTTGTACGAAAGTCAGCACTGCAATCATGATTATGACTGCACCGAACGGGAAATGGTATACGGCTACGCTGAGAAAACCATCCTTTTTGGCCCATAAGAATGCCGCATATCCCAGAATACTTCCCACTCCAACGGATAGGAAAAGGGTACTGATTGTGTAAAACATTCCTTCCAGGCGGAGCATTTTCGATAACTGGGAGCCGGTCATTCCCATGGCCTGCATCATACCAAGTTCTTTTTTTCGGAGGTGAATGCTATTCACCATGGTATTAATCAGATTCATGACGCAAATCATA
>CATJPU010000142.1 GCA_949742505.1 uncultured Lachnospiraceae bacterium
ATGGCAGGAGTGGCGGCAGGGCTTTCTACCATGGGGCTGGTGCCCTTTATCTCCACCTTTGCCATGTTTTCGGCCGGGAGGCGCTTTGAGCAGATTCGCAACAGCATTGGATATCCGCATCTGAATGTAAAAATCGGGGCGACACATGGAGGAATCTCGGTAGGGGAGGACGGGGCGTCCCATCAGTGCTGCGAGGATTTTGCCCTGATGAGAAGTATTCCCGGCATGGTGGTGATGTGCCCGGCAGACGATGTGGAAGCCAGACAGATGGTGCAGGCGGCTTATGAATATGAGGGACCCTGTTATATGCGCTTCGGGCGTGCGGCAACGCCGGTTTTTCACGGAGAAGATTATAAATTTCAAATAGGCAGGGCAGAAATCGTTCTCCCCGGCGGAGATGTTGCTTTGATTGCAACAGGGATTATGGTTTCAGAGGCCATAGCGGCGGCAGGTATACTGGCAGAACAGGGGATTTCGGCGAGAGTAATCAACATGCCGACAATTAAGCCGCTGGATGAAAAGGCCGTATTGGAAGCGGCAAAGGAATGCGGGAAAATTGTAACGGTTGAGGAACATAATATACTGGGCGGACTGGGAGAAGCAGTCTGCGGCGTTGTTACAGAGCGTGACCCGGTTCCCGTCCACCGGATTGGCGTAAGGGATCAGTTCGGACATTCCGGCTCTGCCGCTGAATTGCTGAAGCAGTTCGGTCTGTGTGCGGAGAATATCGCGGAGGAAGCCAGAGTATTTACGGGCAGATAAGAGTATAAAGAGCAGGCATTCCGGCACGCCGGGAGTCTTCTGGGAACATCCCTCGGCGATTGAGCGGCTTGTATCAGCCGGGATGCTTTGCAGGGTATATAATTTCTGGTAGAACCAAGATAGTATGCGGATAAGAACAGAGAGATTGATTTTGTCATTCAAAACCGTTATATCTGGCCTGTAAAACTTGCGAATTGATAAAATGATATCCCAGTCTCAATTCCAGTTTATGGTAAGCGCAGTAATTGACAAGGACGTATTCAGAGATTATAATGAATAACATGAAGAGCAGTTGCGAATTATAGTTTTATAGTTTGCAGCTGCTTTTTTCAAGGGTATATTTATTTGAATAGTGGAGATTCGTGTGCTGAATGGGAGGGCGGATTATGAAGAATTATGATTTCAAAGAATTTGGCGTGGATATTCTGGTGGATGCGGCAGGCGGAATGATGATAGCCGCAGGGGTGTATAATTTTGCGCTTCATGCGGATTTTCCGGTGGCGGGTTTTTCGGGGATTGCCATTATCCTTTATCATCTTCTGAGGATTCCGGTGGGAATCGGAACGATTATTCTGAATGTCCCGGTAGCGGTGCTGTGCTATAAGTTTCTTGGAAGAATGTTTTTTCTGAAATCATTAAAGTCTGTGTTGATTATGTCTGTTCTGACAGACTATGTGGCGCCGCTTTTTCCGGTGTATGAGGGAGACAGGCTTCTGGCGGCTCTTTGCATGGGAGTCCTTTGCGGAACAGGATTCGCTTTGATTTTTATGCGGGGGTCTTCCACCGGAGGACAGGATTTTATTACTCTGTCGGTGAAAAAGGTCCGTCCTCATTTCAGCCTGGGGTCTATAACATTTGCTTTGGATATTGTAACAATTGTTTTGGGAAGCCTGCTGGTGTTCCGGGAAGTGGACGGATTTATTTATGGGATTATTGTTACCTGGCTGATAGCAAATGTAATGGACCGGATTATGTATGGTATTTATGAGGGTAAGATGACGCTGATTGTGACGGAGCAGGGGGCGGAGGTGGCCGCGCGGATTGACGAATATTCGGGCAGAGGGTCTACGATCCTGCAGGGCCGGGGGAGTTATTCCGGAAGGAAGAAAGATGTAGTGATGTGCGCCTGCAACAATAAACAGATGTATGCCATTAAAAAAATGGTCCATGAGATTGATTCAAAGGCATTTACTATCATTATGGAATCGAACGAAGTGGTCGGGGAAGGGTTTAAAGATTCTGTTTAAAATATTCGGAAACTACTTTTATTCTCAAAAAGATATGATACAATAGGAATGCTATGATATGAAAGATAGAATGATTGATAAAGGAGTAATTGTATAATTATGGAATTTCGGGAGAGAGAATTTATTCCTGTGCTGCTGGGCGGCGATATTAATACCTATAGTGTGGCGCGGGCATTTTATGAACAATATCAGGTAAAGTCTTATGTATTTGGCAAATATCAGACCGGACCAAGCTTTAACAGTGAGCTTACTATATATGAAGGCAATCCGGCGATTGATACGGATGAGTATTTTCTGATGCGGATTGCGAAGTTTGCCGGGGAGCATGCGGATAAGAAGATTCTTCTGATTGGCTGCGGAGACAGTTATGTTGCGCTTGCAAGCAGACACAAGGCTGAGCTTCCGGCGAATGTGATTGCGCCGTATATTGATTTCGATCTGATGGACAGTCTGCAGCAGAAAGAGCGGTTTTACGAGTTATGCGAGAAGCATGGCGTAGCATATCCGAAGACGATTGTATACAAGAGAGAGATGGGACTTGATTTTGCCTGTGAATTTCCTTATCCGGTAATATTGAAGCCGTCTAACAGCATTGCCTACTGGGAGCATCCCTTTGAGACACAGAATAAGATATATAAGATAAAGGACAGGAAAGAGCTCGAGAAAGTAATTACGGATATTTATGACGCGGGATATGATGATGATTTGATTATTCAGGATATGATTCCTGGTAATGATGAATATATGCGCGTGCTGACTTCTTATTCTGACAGGAACGGCAGAGTGAAGATGATGTGTCTGGGACATGTGCTGTTAGAGGAGCATACGCCCCATGGACTGGGAAATCATGCGGTAATTATTACGGAGCCGAACAAGGAGCTGATGGGACGGGTGAAGAACCTGTTAGAGGATCTTCATTATGTGGGTTTTTCTAATTTTGATATTAAGTATGACAGCAGAGATAATACCTACCGGTTTTTTGAGATTAATACCAGACAGGGACGGAGCAATTATTATGTGACTGGATCGGGATTCAATGTTGCGAAATATTTTGTGGAGGATTTCATTTATAACAGAGAACTTTCTTATGAGGAGGCGACGAAAGAGCATCTGTGGATGACCGTCCCGAAGGGAGTGGCTTATAAGCATGTGAAGAATCCGGAGTATGTGGCGAAGATGAAGAAGCTGGTTTCCGAGGGTAAGGTAGTGAATCCGGTATTTAAGAAAGGGGATTTGAAGCCAAACCGGTTCCTGCGTATGGTAAAAACTCATTTGAAACAGTATAAGTACTTTGATATGTATTATAAATAAGGGGAAGATATGGAACAGAAGAGAAAGATTCTTGGTGTAATCGGGGGCATGGGGCCGGAGGCTACCAGTTATTATTATGAGAATGTGATTGCCCATACGAAGGCGTCCAGAGACCAGGAGCATATTGACATGGTGATTTTGAGCCATGCTGCTATGCCGGACCGGACAGAAGCGATTATCTCGGGAAACAGCAGGCATTTGATTAATATGCTGTGTAATGATGCAAGAACGCTTGAGACTCTGGGAGTATCGAACATTGCCATTACCTGCAATACTTCTCACTATTTTTATGAGCAGATTCAGAAAGCTACGAAGGTGCCTGTGATTCATATGATTCAGGAGAGCGTTTCTTATGCGGTGAGAGATTTTGAGAATGTGAAGCGCGTTGGGATTATGGCGACGGACGGGACGATTAATTCTAAGATTTATCACAAAGCCTGCAGGAAGGCAGGCGTCACGCCGGTGAAGTTATCAGAGGAGAGACAAAGGGACGTAATGTCTCTGATTTATGATGATGTTAAGGCGGGAAAACCGGGAGACAGACGGAAGTTCGACCGGGTGGTCAGTGAATTTATGAGGAAGGGCTGCGATGTGATTATACTGGCATGTACGGAGCTGTCGGTATTTAAAGGAAAGCATGATGTGCCATCCATCTGTCTGGATGCGATGGATGTGCTGGTGAAGGAATCCATTCTCCGCTCGGGCGCAGAATATATATAACGGGGAAAGGAATCTGGTACTGGATAAAATCAGAGAAAAGGGAGAGCTTAAGATGGCTGATATGAGATATTTTACAATCGGAGAATTTGCAGCGCTTTTACAGAGCCGGGATATGCTGGCAGAGTGTGAGCTGTATGGGAAAGAAGAGACGGTAATCCGCTTTCTTACCTATGATTCCAGGGAAGTGGCGGCGGATACGATGTTTATCTGCAAGGGCGCGGCCTTTAAGCCGGTATACCTGCGGAATTCGGTTGAACAGGGGGCTGTCTGCTATGTAAGTGAGAAGAAGTATGATTTAGAGAGTGAGATACCGTATCTTGTAGTGAAGGATATTCGTGAAGCGATGCCGGTTCTGGCAGATTTTTTCTATCATTCTCCATGGAAAAAGCTGAAGGTCACAGGCGTGGGCGGAACCAAAGGAAAGTCAACTTCGGTATATTATATGAAGGCCGTCGTAGATGATTATCTTGCGGCGCAGAACAAGAAGGACAGCGCTGTGATTTCTTCCATTGATATCTATGACGGCCAATCTAAAGTGGAATCTCATATTACTACGCCGGAGGCGGTAGAGCTGCAGCGTCATTTTCGCAATGCATTGGATTGCGGTATGGAATTTGTACAGATGGAGATTTCTTCTCAGGCGTTGAAATACCACAGAGTAGATGGTATAATATTTGATGTGGCTGTTTTTCTGAATATTTCAGAGGATCATATTAGTCCGATTGAGCATGCGGATTTTGAAGACTATTTTTCATCCAAGATGCGGATGTTTGCTCAGACTAAGGCGGCGGTTGTGAATCTGGATGCGGATTACAGAGAGCGGATTCTTAAGGAAGCTGAAGCGTCAGAGGAAGTCATTACATTCAGTACGAAGGAGAAAGAGGCTGATTATTATGCTTATGAGATACATAAGGATGGACAGGCCGTTCGGTTTAAGGTAAGATGTGCTGCTTTTGACGAGGAATTTATACTTACCATGCCGGGATTATTTAATGTGGAGAATGCTCTCGGCGTGATTGCTGCGGCAGTGAAGATGGGGATTCCGAAGGAGTTTATTCATTCCGGGCTTTTGAGGGCTCGTTCCAGCGGAAGGATGGAGCTTTACGGCAGCGAGGATAAGAAGATTCTTGCGATTGTGGATTATGCGCATAATAAGCTTAGCTTTGAGAAGTTATTTTCTTCTATGAAAGAGGAATATCCGGATTATGAGATTGTATCTATTTTTGGCTGTCCCGGGAAGAAAGCGCTGACAAGAAGACGGGATTTGGGAACTGTGGCGGGCAAATATTCAAAGAAGGTGTATCTTGCGGCAGAGGACCCGGGATATGAGCCGGTGGAGGATATTTCTAAGGATATCGCCCGGTATATTGAGGAACAAGGCTGTCCGTATGAGATGATAGAAGACAGGGGAGAAGCGATTAAAGCGGCAATTGATTCGGCAGAAGGCAGGACGCTTCTTCTGGTTACCGGAAAGGGCGGAGAGACCAGACAGAAGTATGGAAGCGATTATCTTGACTGCCCGTCGGATGTGGAGTATGTATTAAGATATTTGAAGGAGTATGACAGAAGGGGTGAAGCGTAAGTTTTTATCTGTGCGCAGGCAGAACGGGCTGCGCACAGATAAATAATAATCAGGGATTTGACGCGATATGCGCGAATCATAGATTATAATGAAACAGGGAGGAACATGCTATGAAGAAATTAGTAGCAGCCGCTTTGGCGGGAGTAATGGCGCTGTCAATGGCAGCATGCAGCAAGGAGGATTTTGACGCGAAAGGGTATGTGCAGGGAGCGCTGGACGCTCAGTTTAAGGGGGAATACACAGCACATGCAGAAGACATCGGACAGACGGAGGAAGAAGTTAAGGAGCAGATTGAGAGCGAGACCTTAAAAGAAGCGCAGACGGCTGTCACCATGTATGGAATTCCGGCAACCGACGAAGAGATTCAGACTTATGTGGATCTGATTATGGGCGGAGTTAAGAAGGTTGAGTATGAAGTACAGGATGCGGTTAAGGATGATAACGATAACTTTACCGTAGACGTTGTGATTACACCGGTTGGACTTCTGGACAAGCTGGAAGAGATTTTTACCGTCAAGATTCAGGAAGCAGCAAGCGGCGAGAATTTTGACGAGAGCCAGTATATGGGAATCTTTAATGAATCTGTAAAAGAAAGTATTGATCAGGCAGAGACCTACGATCCGCAGACGATTACTCTGAACGTAACTTATACCGAAGAGGGAAATAACAGAATATACAGTGTGAATGAAGACGATATTAATGATCTGATTCTTGCAGCGACAAATCAGGGTTAAAAGAAGATTGCGCGAAAGCGCAATCTTCTTTTTAATCCTGCTTCAGGCTGCGTCCTCCAGACATATTGCGGACTACAGTAATCATTTTATCACTTTTTGGCAGATGGAAATTGTTGACGCTGCCCTTTATTTATGTGAAAATAATAGATAAGGCTTACTCTTAAGGAGCTGTCAGAATGAAACTTTCACAACTTCTGAGACAGGTTACTTATCAAGTGGTGAAGGGTACGAAAGACAGGGAAATTAAAGGACTTAAGTGTGATTCAAGACTGGTGGAAGGCAGGGACGTGTTCGTCTGTATTAAGGGGTATGAGACAGACGGGCACCGGTTTCTTACAGAAGCCATTGAGCGGGGAGCGGCTGCTGTGGTGGTGCAGGAGAGCTGTCCGAAGTGCAGAGGACGGAAAAGATGCCTAGGGCGCCAGATTCCTGCGGAGGAGATTACGGTGGTCAGCGTGGCGGATACCCGCTATGCTCTTGCAGTTATGGCAGCGGCTTATTATGGATATCCGGCAAGAGAACTTCAGATGATTGGTATTACAGGGACTAAGGGGAAGACTACAACGGCCTATATGATTCGGGAAGGGCTCCTTGCGGCAGGACATCAGGCAGGACTGATTGGTACGGTAGAGGTTGATACCGGTAAGCGTGTATTTTCCTGCGGGAATACGACGCCGGAATCCTTAGAGATTCAGAAGTATCTGCGGGAAATGGCGGATAACGGATGTGACAGCGTTGTGATGGAGGTGTCTTCCCAGGCGTTGAAGCTGTATCGGACTGCGGGGATATTTTTTAAGATTGGTGTTTTTACCAATTTAGGAAGGGATCATATTGGGCCCGGAGAACATGCAGATATGGAGGAGTATCTGCAGTGCAAGCGGCGTCTGTTTTTTCAGTGTGAGACTGCGGTGGGCAATGCAGATGACCCCTGTCTGGCCAGAATATGGAGAGGCACGCCCTGCAGAAAGATGACTTATGGTACAGTTTGGAAAAGACGGGGGAATTTTAAGAGCCAGAGAAGCGTTGTTTTTCAGTCAGACATCAGGCGGCTGGATTATAAGGCGTTGGAATTAAACTATACCGATATGGAAAATGTATTGGGAATTACGTGCCGGGTAGAAGGGCGTATGGCAGGGGAATTGAAACTGGGACTGCCGGGAGCATTTAATATTGTCAATGGACTTGCGGCGGCGGCAGTGTTAAACGTACTGGGAATACCGGGATCTGGAATTTTTCCGGCGCTAGAAATGGTACGTGTGCCTGGAAGGATGGAGGCTGTACCCGCTCCGGCGGATTGCTGTATTCTGGTTGATTATGCTCATAATGCCATGAGTTTAGAGCAGAGTCTTCAGACGCTTCGGGAGTATCATCCTGCCCGCCTGGTTGTGATTTTCGGATGCGGGGGGAACCGTTCGAAGGAGCGGAGATTTACAATGGGGGAAACGGCCGGAACCTATGCGGATTTTACGATTATCACGACGGATAATCCCAGATTTGAACGGCCGGAGTCCATTATGACGGATATTGAATGTGGAATAAAGCGGACAAAGGGCAGATATATCATGATAAAAGACCGGCAGGAAGCGATAGACTATGCGGTCAGAATGAGGGAATCAGGGGATGTAATCCTGATTGCAGGGAAAGGTCATGAGACTTATCAGGAGATACGGGGTATTCGCTATCCTATGGACGACAGAGAATTGGTGAGAAGATGTACGCAGATATAATAATAGATATTACACATGAAAAATTAGATAAAGTCTTTCAATATATCATTCCTAATGGATTGAAAGGGAAACTGGAAGTCGGGATGGAAGTCATAGTTCCATTTGGAAGAGGTTCCAGGGAAACCCGGGGCTATGTGGTGGGATTTTCGGAGAAGCCGGGGGTTGCGGCGGATAAGATGAAAGAGATTCTCCAGATTGCAGAAGACAGCGTTGCGATTGAGGCCAGACTGGTGAAGCTGGCGGCATGGATGCGGGAAGTTTACGGCGGGACGATGATACAGGCTCTTAAGACAGTTCTGCCTGTGAAGCGTAAGAGTAAAGAACAGCAGAAAAGAAGGTTGGTCTGTCTTTTAGAGGAGGCAGAGGGACGCGGGCGGTTGGAATTTTATTTAAGTAAGAATCAGAAGGCAAGGGCAAGGCTGATGGCGGCTCTTTTGGATACAAAGGAGCTGGATTATGGACTGGCGACGGGAAAGCTTCATATTACTGCAGATGTAATCAGGGCGTTAGAGGCGCAGGGTGTGCTTGCGGTGGAGTCGGAACGGATTTACCGGAATCCGGTAATTAGCTCTGATGAATCAGACAGAATCGTTTCTTATACCCAGCAGCAGCAACATGCAATTGACAGGTTTGTACGGGATTATGAGCAGGAACGCTATCAGACCTATCTGATTCATGGGGTTACCGGAAGCGGTAAGACAGAAGTTTATATGGAGATGATACGGGAGGCGGTTGATAAAGGCAGGCAGGCCATTGTGCTAATTCCGGAGATTGCTCTGACTTATCAGACGATCATGCGGTTTTATCGTAAATTTGGCAATCGGGTGTCTATGATTAATTCTAAAATGTCTTCCGGGGAGCGCTACGACCAGATGCAGCGGGCCTCGGAAGGGAAGATTGATGTGATGATTGGCCCCAGGTCGGCGCTGTTTACGCCGTTTCCGAATCTCGGTCTGATTGTGATTGACGAGGAACATGAGAATACGTATAAAAGTGAGCAGGTGCCAAGGTACCACGCCAGAGAAACAGCGGCCGCAAGGGCGGAGCTTGAACAAGCAAGTCTTGTGCTTGGCTCGGCAACGCCGTCTCTGGAAAGCTACTACCGATGTCAGACAGGGGAATACTGTCTGCTTGAACTTACCAGACGGGCCCGCAGCCAGCCGCTTCCGGCTGTATATACGGCGGATATGAGGCGGGAACTGGCCAGAGGGAACCGTTCAGTGTTCAGTGATATTCTTCATGATAAGCTGAAGGAACGGCTGGAGAGGAAGGAACAGAGTATGTTGTTTTTGAACCGCAGGGGTTATGCAGGATTTATTTCCTGCAGGTCCTGCGGTTATGTAATCAAATGTCCCCACTGCGACGTATCTCTGTCGGTTCATAATAATGGAAAGCTGGTTTGTCATTACTGCGGACATGAGGAGCAGAACGTGCAGGTGTGTCCTTCCTGCGGTTCAAAGCATATCGGAGGCTTTAAAGCGGGAACCCAGCAGATTGAGGAGTTGGTAAAGAGGGATTTCCCTTCGGCGAGAGTTCTTCGGATGGATTTGGATACTACCAGAAAGAAAGACGGATATGAGAAGATTCTGTCGGCTTTTTCCCGGGGGGATGCGGATATTTTAATCGGAACGCAGATGATTGTAAAAGGACATGATTTTCCGAGGGTTACGCTGGTTGGGATTCTGGCGGCGGATATGTCTCTGTATTCCAGTGATTACCGGGCCGGGGAGCGGACGTTCCAGCTTCTGGTGCAGGCGGCGGGCCGGGCCGGGCGCGGCGTGAAAGAAGGGGAGGTTGTGATTCAGACTTATAATCCGGAACATTACAGCATTCAGGCGGCCTCCAGACAAGATTATGCAGCGTTTTATGAAGAGGAGATTGCTTTCCGGAAGTTAATGGGATACCCGCCGGCGGATCATCTGCTGGCGGTACTGATGACAGGGGAGGATGAGAAACATTTAGAGACGGCAGCAGGGTATTTAAAAGAGCATGCAATGCGTGTGAGCAGGGAGCAGATAGAAATTATCGGGCCTGCCACACCCAATATAAGCAGGATTCATGACGTTTACCGCAAGATTCTCTACCTAAAATGTCCGAAATATGGTATGCTGATAGATGTGAAAAATTATCTGGAGCAATATATCCAGATTAATTCGGGTTTTCTAACGATTAAGATTCAGTTTGATTTTAATCCGATGAATATATTTTAACGCCGGTGTGTGTTTGAAAATTGAGGGATAGATTTTCAAATGTACTCTGGGAGGAGAGGAGAATTTGTATAATGGCATTGAGAGAAATTCGGTTAATGGGAGATGATATTCTTACCAAACCCTGCAAAGAGGTAACAAAGATGACAATCCGTAACAAGATATTAATCAACGATATGCTGGATACTATGTACGAGGCGCAGGGGGTGGGCCTTGCGGCTCCCCAGGTGGGAATCCTGAAACGGATTGTGGTAATTGATGTGGGAGACGGACCGGTAATTATGGTAAATCCGGAAATTTTGGAGAGTTCTGGCGAACAGACCGGCAACGAAGGATGTTTAAGCCTTCCGGGAAAAGCCGGTACAGTTACACGTCCCATGTATGTAAAGGTAAAAGCATTTGACCAGAATATGAATCCGGTGATTCTGGAGGGAGAAGATCTGCTTGCAAGGGCTATGTGCCATGAGATTGATCATTTGGAGGGGCACATGTACGTGGAACTTGCCGAGGGTCCGCTCTTTGATGCGGAGAATGAGGAGGAAGAATAGATGAAGATTATTTTTATGGGGACGCCGGATTTTTCAGTGGGAACGTTGGAAGCGCTTGTCCGGGCAGGACATGAGGTGATTCTTGCAGTAACCCAGCCGGATAAGCCAAAGGGAAGAGGAAAGGAAATTTCTTTTTCCCCGGTAAAGGAGAAGGCGCTGGCGTTGGGAATTCCGGTGTTTCAGCCCCGGAGGATTCGGGACGCCGAGTCTGTTCTGGAACTTGGAAAGTATGAGGCGGACGTTATGGTTGTTATTGCCTTTGGACAGATTCTGCCGAAGGAAGTTCTTGCTATGACCAGGTACGGCTGCATTAACGTGCATGCGTCCCTGCTTCCGAAGTATCGCGGGGCTGCGCCGATTCAATGGGCTGTGATAGAGGGCGAGGAGGTAAGCGGCGTAACCACCATGCAGATGGACGAGGGACTGGACACCGGAGATATGATCGAGAAAACGGAGGTTGCGCTGGATAAGAAGGAAACAGGAGGAAGCCTGCATGATAAGCTGGCGGAGGCGGGGGCTAAGCTCTGTGTGTCCACACTTGACAAGATTGAAAAGGGAACGGCGGTATTTACCAGACAGGGAGAAAGTCCCACTGCTTATGCGAAGCAGTTAGATAAGAAATTGGGGGAAATTGACTGGTCCCAGCCTGTGGATAAGATTGAACGGTTAATCAGAGGTTTGAATCCATGGCCCAGTGCATATACTATGTGGGAGGACAAGGTAATGAAGCTCTGGGAGGCAGAAGCGGTTCAGGAGGACTCTTCTCTGGAGCCGGGTACGGTTGTCAGGGTAGATAAGAAGGATTTTTGTGTGCAGACCGGAAAAGGGATGCTCCGGGTGCTTGCGCTTCAGATTCCGGGAAAAAAACAGATGGGAACGGGTGCATTCTTACGTGGATATCACTTGGAAGAGGGCAGTATTCTGGGGAATGCCTGAAGGCAGCATAAAAAGATTATGGAGGTATCGAAGATGTATTATGGATTTGGGTTTGACCCTACGTATATACTTGTACTAATCGGCGTCGTTATCTGTTTGATTGCTTCGTCGAAGATGAATGCAACATTTCGGAAATATGCAAGAGTTCAGAGTCATAACATGCTGACTGGTCATGAGGCGGCGGAGAAAATTCTGAGAAGTCAGGGAATCTATGATGTCAGAGTGGATAGGATAGCCGGGAACCTGACAGATCACTATGATCCGAGGAATAAAGTACTTCGTCTGTCCGACGCCACATATAACGCCACGTCAGTC
>CATJPU010000143.1 GCA_949742505.1 uncultured Lachnospiraceae bacterium
CTCCAAGTCGGAGTGACAAGATTTGAACTTGCGACCTCTACGTCCCGAACGTAGCGCTCTACCAAGCTGAGCCACACTCCGTTAAGTAACCGGATGCCAGATGACACCCGGCGCCCCTGCCAAGGAACTACGGATAGAGGACTCGAACCTCTACTAACAGAGTCAGAGTCTGCTGTGCTGCCATTACACCAATCCGCAATGGTGTCGTTCCAGCGAACAAATATTATTATACCAAAAAAATTCCAAAAATCAACCCCTTTTTTAAAATTTTTTATTTTTTCTCCTTTTTCTTCTTCTTTTTCATTTTCTCGAGTCAGGTCCCGCTCTTTTCTACCGCGTAAGTGGTTATAGAGTGATTAGCAGCAAATTTTTTAGCATATGATGATATGTTTTATAGCTTTATGAGTTTTTTTCGTATATAATGGAAAAAGTATATTGGAGAGAGGAGAGAGACTGCCATGTGGGAACAAATAACTGCATATTTTGATATGAACAGCGGGCGTTATTTTATGATGCTTGGAGAGCATATCCGAATTAGTCTGTGTTCGCTTATACTTGCGGTTGCTATCGGGGGTCTGGCGGGGGTGTTTTGTGCCGGGCGCAGTCGTATACAGAGCGTGGCGGTGCCTGTATTTGGAGCTCTTCGTATTGTACCAAGCCTTGCAGTGCTTTTGCTGATGCTGCCGGTTTTGGGAACAGGAATAATTCCGGCAGTGGCCGCATTGGTGCTGCTTGCGATTCCTCCGGTTTTGATGAATACGATTTCCGGTCTTGAATCGGTTCCGGAAGCAGTGTTAGAGACTGCAGAAGGATTGGGGATGGAGCAAAGGGAGATTTGGAGGAGGGTACGATTTCCCCTTGCACTGCCATTGATTCTGACGGGGATAAAGACGGCGGCGGTAGAAATCATCGCAAGCGCTACCCTGGCTGCAAAAATTGGCGCCGGAGGTCTGGGGGATATTATTTTTACCGGAATCGGGCTTTTTCGGACGGAGCTTCTGCTTATCGGCGGTATTTCCGTTGCGGCGCTGTCGGTGCTGACGGGAGTTCTATTCGGCCTGCTGGAAAAAGCGGCGCTGAGATACAGGAAGATTTAGTGTACTGACATTCGTACATTGACAAACATGGCAGACGTTTCGCGGATAAAGGTTAGGGAAATGCTGTACAAAGGAGAAGGAGATACTAGAATGGAATGTAAGAGAACAAGAAGAATGGACAGGACAAAAAGAATGAAAAAGAGGATGGCAGTATGTCTGCTGGCGGTATTGCTGGCAGGCTCAGTATGCGTACTTCCGGGATGCGGCAGAAAAGAAGAGACGCCGTCAAAGCCGGAAAGCAAAGTGATACGGGTTGGCTCCAAGGACTTTACGGAAGGTCTGATTCTGGGAGAGGTCTATGCGCTGGCTTTAGAGGACGCGGGTTATGAAGTGGAGAGAAATCTTAATATTGCGGGGTCTGTTATTCATACAGCGATAACAGAGGACGATATTGACGTTTATCCGGAATATACCGGAACGGCGCTTCTTTCTGTACTGCAGATGGAAATGAGCAGCGATGCCGACGAGGTATACGAGAAGGTGAAGAAGGCGTATGACGAACAGTTTGATATCACCTGGCTTGCATCTTCTAAGGTAAATAATACGAACGGACTTGCAATCCGCAAGGCAACGGCGGATAAATATGGAATCTATACCGTTTCGGATTTACAGGCCAATGCAGATAAAGTCAGTGTGTGTTCACAGGGTGAGTTTGAGTATCGTGAAGATGGGATACCGGGACTTGAGCAGGTATACGGTAAATTTGATTTCAAATCCATCCATGTGTATGACAGCGGTCTGAAATATCAGATTCTGGAGAATGGGGAGGAAGATTTATGTCCGGCCTATTCAACGGACGCCCAGCTTGTGAATACAGATAAATTTTTCTTTCTGGAAGACGATAAGCATTTCTGGCCTCCGTATTATCTGGCTCCCGTTGTAAGAAACGATGTGTTGGAAGCGAATCCGGATATTGAAGATATCCTGAATTATGTCAGTGAGAATCTGGATACGGAGACAATGATTGGGCTGAATGCGAAGGTAGATATTGAAAAGCGGGAATACGAGGAAGTGGCAGAGGAATTTTACCAGTCAATCCGTAAATAGACAGGTGAGAGAAGAGGACAGAAAGAAGAGGATTGCGATGGGACATGCAATAGAATTTCAGGATGTGACGAAGACATTTCGAGGCGCGGGGCGTCCTGCGGCAGATCATGTGGACTTTGTTGTTGAAAAGGGAGAATTTATTACTATACTGGGTTCTTCCGGATGTGGGAAGACTACGCTTTTGAAGATGGTGAATCGGCTCTATGAACCGGACAGCGGGAAGATTACGTTGTTCGGTACAGATATCAGTACCATGGATGTAGTGAAGGTCAGACGGGGGATTGGGTATGTAATACAGCAGATTGGATTGTTTCCCCATTTTACAGTAGGGGAAAATATTGCTGTAGTTCCAAAGCTGCTGAAATGGGAGAAAGAGGAGACAGACGCCCGCGTGGAGGAATTAATGAATCTTATTGGACTGGAGCCGGAAGAATATAAGAACCGGTATCCGGCGCAGCTTTCCGGCGGGCAGCAGCAGAGAGTAGGGCTGGCAAGGGCGCTGGCGGCAGACCCTAAGATTCTGCTGATGGACGAGCCTTTTGGAGCAATTGATTCCATTACCCGCATGAAGCTGCAGGATGAGCTTGTGGCGTTGCATGGAGGAATGGGAAAGACGATTTTGTTTGTGACGCATGATATCGAAGAGGCGTTGAAAATGGGAACCCGCGTGATGATTATGAACGATGGGAGGATAGTTCAGTTTGATGCACCGGAGAATATAATCCGGAATCCGGCGGACGGATTTGTGAAATCCCTTGTGGAGTCCGCGAAGGCAAAAGAGCAGTTCTGGGAAAGGTTTCAGTGAAAGAATATGGAATATTTAGTGAATTATTATGATAAATTGCTTGGCGCAGCGGCAGAGCACCTGCAGATTGTGCTGGTTTCTATGGCGCTTTCGCTGGCGGCAGCCATGATACTTACGGTACTCTGCGATATGGTTCCTCTGATTTCAGGGGTTATGCTGGGATTTCTTTCGGTGGTATATTCCGTTCCCAGTCTTGCGATGCTTGCGGTTTTGATTCCCGTCACAGGTCTTGGACGTACTACGGCGATTATTGTGCTGATTATTTATAATCAGTATCTTCTGCTGAGAAATTTTCTTGCGGGTCTTGACGGTGTAGATGGAGGCGTGGTTGAGGCGGCGGCAGGTTTGGGGATGAGTCCTTTTCAGATTCTTGTAAAGATTAAGTTCCCGTTGTCAAAGAGGGCGATGATAGCGGGAATCCGTATTGCGCTGGTATCTACGGTAAGCATTGCGACGATAGCCGCATCCATTAACGCGGGAGGTTTGGGAACAATCCTGTTTGACGGTCTTCGGACGATGAATGCATCAAAGATTCTGTGGGGAAGTATCTTGTCTGCTCTGCTTGCGATTTTGCTGGACTGGATTCTGGGCGTGGCGGAAAAAAGGCAGAAAAGTTATTCTTTGTAAAACAAAAGATAAAGAAAGGGAGGAGATTTATGAATACCAGTTCTGTTTCATGCGGCGTCGGATGTATACTATGCCTGCTTTTTGCTTTCATATTTACGATATTCAAGGGAAAAGCAGCAATGCTGATAAGCGGCTTTAATACAATGCCAAAAGAAAAACGGGAATTGTATGATAAAGAAAAGATGTGCAGGGACCAGAGAAATTCATTCTTCATCTGGGCTGCCATTTTAGGAACCGGCGCCGTTTTGGCTTATTGTGTTTCAAAGTATTTTGCAGTTGCGGCATTTGTAATATTTTTAATTGTAGCTTTAAAAGATGTACATTTAGACGAAAGTAAGGCTTTTGACAGATATAAAAAGTAAAACCGGACTTTTAGTTATATAACAAGCAAGGATGTGGGAATTAGCCTTCTGTGCTTTGCAGGGGGCGATTCCTGCGAATTCCTGATTTTTTGAAGTTAATATTCCAGCATTTTCCAAACTGCATGAACTGTATTCTATCTTTTCGTTACCGTGATATATACTTTTGATTTCTGTTCTTTGAAAAGTCCGAAGGGCGCAATAGCCGACGCCCTCGGCTGTAAACATTATAACACAAAATAAACGGGATATGGTGAATGGATTTGGAATGCTTTATACACATAACAGGGTGTCTGGCTCAGCCGTAGAGTAGGCTATAGATATCTCTGGCGATTTGTGGTAAAATTTGCACTGTACGAATCATAAGATAAAGGGTGCAGACGAGGAATTTGGACAGGGAATCATCTGCACAGGCCATAAAAAAGGAGAGTGCGGGTGCATGAAAGCAAGGAAGAAGATTTATCTGTGTTTTATTGCGGTTGTTTTGCTGGTTTATATCGCTTTGCTTACCATCCTCTACTGTTCAGAGTCAGCAAATAACAATGCCATGATTCAGACCTTTGGAGACGCGTTCTGGTATTCCGTTGTGACGCTTACGACGGTAGGATACGGGGACCTGATACCGGTGACCCCGTTGGGGCATGCGGTGGGGATGATATTTCTGTTTTTGTCTGCAGGGATTATGGTGACTATGCTGGGAGCTGTAATATCTTTTATCACCAGTGAGGGAATGCCGTTTCTGATGCTTAGCCTGCAGCGACGCAAGAACTGGTATTATTTTGCGGACTGCGAAGTGGAATCGGATGCGCTCGCCGGCAATATTTATAAGGAAGATCCGAACGCCCTGATTATTTACGGGGAGAGAAGAAGCATCCAGAGTGAGATTCCCAATTATCCCTGTGTGTATCTCAGCGCTTCGCTGGATAAGATTGTGGCGAAAAGGGAGGGGCATGGTGCTAAGTGTAAGGTCTTCTTAATGAAAGAAAATGATATTGGCGTGAACAGACGGGCGGTTAATCTGCATGAACTGCCGGTAGAAGTATATGCAAGAACGACAAACGGACAGGATAAACTGTCGGGCAATATTAATTTTTTCCACAGCTATGAATGCTGCGCCAGACAGTATTGGCGTTCCAAACCGTTGTGCCGCCATGAGAATACAATTGTGCTGATTGGATTTGGAAAGTATGGAAGCAGCATCTTAGAGCGGGCCATATTAACCAATATTATTTCCATAGAACAGCATGTGGCGTATCATGTTTTTGGCGACGCCAGAGAATTTCTTGCGATACATCATGATCTCGGAGAGCTGTTTTTCCTGAATGAGGAATCAGAGAAGGGAGATTCTTTGATTTTCCATGAGGATACATGGGCGGAAAACCATGAAATTCTGGAACGGGCCGACCGAATTATTATCTGTGAGGATGACGAGCAGAACGGATGGAGTATTTTCTGGACTCTGAATAAATATTACCGGATTTCCGGACGCATTGATCTGCGCAGTAGCCGGAGAGTTCCAGATATCTCTTATTTCGGGGCAAATGAGGATATCTATACGCCGCAGCAGATTATCCGTACAGATTTGAATAAAGCCGCAATCATGATTAATGATATTTTCCGGCGTTCCGTCTCTTATCCGACCCGCAGCTGGGACGATTTGGATGATCTCCATCGGCAGTCCAAGATTGTGGCGGCGGATCATCTCTTGATGAAAACCAGGATTCTGCTGGAAGATGAAGGGATTACAGCGCTTACCGCAGACGCGGTAAAGAAGGCGTATGAGAAGTATTCGAAGACGAAGTCTTCGGAGGACGCAAGGGAAATGTACCGCAAACTGGATCATATGCGCTGGCTTCGGTTCTATATCTTTTACAACTGGAGATATGGTCCGTTCCGGGATGACGCGGTAAGGCAGCATCCCATGTTATGCAGATATGAAGAGCTGACGCGGGAGCAGAGGCAGGAACGGGATGCGGCGTGGGAACTGATGGGGATGGTTTATGAGGAACTTGAGCAGTCTGTCTGATTCGGATGCCAATATACCGAGCCTGCGTGTTTATCGTTATGGTTGAGTACAGCATGTTAAATTATCGGCCCGGAATATCTTTCCCAGATAATTCCGATGGATTTTGCAGGAGTCTGCGATATCCGCAGCGGATATGTCCATATGGAAATTCTGGTCAATATACGTCATAGCTCATTCCTTCGGTTTTGGGAGTATGATTGCAAAGACGGGAATGACAGATACGATACTTTTAACTTCATTGTATACCTATAAAGATGATGTTCCCCCGTTTTCCGGGAACGTCCTGTTTGCATATTATCGGCGGCATGAGGGGCCGGAAGCTGTAATGGCTTCCGGTCTTTCATATTGCTTATAGCAAAAGAGGTTTAATTATTAATAAATTAAAAATTTGTATATATAGCTTGACAACATACCGGGGGGGGGGTATAATGGATTTGCATTTGGTGGAGATTGTGTAGAAAAAGGGTTGCAAGTGATATGAAGGATCTGAGAAATTTGAAAGATATAAAGCAGTTTGAGGATATGGATATCGTATCACTGGATGATTTGGACGCACTGGATGAGGAAGAGAGTTCCGGCCGGAGACGGTTAAGTTTTCCGTTTATACGGTCTGGCAGGAAAAAGCATATAAAAAAATGGAAGACATGGCAGAAGATTTTTTCTGGAGTATGCGTGACAGTATCTGCATTTTTGATTATAAGTGGATCTGTTTTTTTTATGCTGCGATCCAAGGGTGAAGAGAATTTAAAAACTCAGGTAAAAGAACCCGTTCAGGAAGAGGATGAAGAGGTCCGCGAGCCGGGGCATTATGTTTTTCACAATGGTAAGGAATATCGGTACCGGGAAGATGTGATTAATATTCTTTGTCTGGGAATTGATAAAAAGACAGGGATGGAAGAAGAACGGGAAGGCGGTACGCTTGGGCTGGCGGATGCGATTCTTCTTATTAGTATTGATACGGAGCGGGATGCATTGAAGATTATTGCCGTTCCCCGGGATACCATGACGCAGGTACAGATGACCACAGAAGAAGGCGAAGTGGTGGAAACCCGCAACCTGCAGTTAACCATGCAGTACGCCTATGGAAGGACGGCGGCTCAAAGCTGCGAGCTGATGGTGGATACGGTGTCGGATCTGATGTATCTTGTTCCGATTCAGCGGTATTGCGCTATCAACATGCAGGCGTTACCGGTAATCAATGATGCGGTGGGCGGCGTAGATGTGACGGTGTTAGAGGATATGACCTGGCATGCTCCGGAATTTGTCTATGGAAATACCGTACATCTGCAGGGACAGCGGGCGCTGGATTATGTGCAGCAGCGCAATGAGCTGGTGACAGGAAGCAATATGTCCCGGATTGAACGGCAGAAGCAGTATATTTCCGCCTTTATTGAGAAGGCGAAAAGTATGGTGACGCAGGACCCGTCTATTCCGGTTACTTTATTTCAGCAGCTTACCTCTAACATGACAACGAATATACAGGTAGAAGATATTGCTTATCTGGTTCCGGAACTGCTAAAGATGTCTATTTCTCCAGAGCAGATGCAGATGATTCCCGGAGAGGTAGTACCGGGCGAGAAATTAGAAGAATATCATGTAGATGCGGAAGCATTGAAAAATCTGGTAATTGAATGTTTCTATGAAGAAGTAGAAGATACGAAGCCTGACGCGGCAAAAAAGACAGAGACTGATGCGGCCGAAGGAACGGAAGCAGGGGAGGAAACAGATGCGGCGCCGCAGAGCGAACAATAGAAGAGGGGTATGAAATGATGAAAAGAGAAAACAGAAGAAGCAGAGAGAAAAAAACAGGGAAGCTGTTATGGCTCATTCCCTGTATTCTGGTTGTGGCAGTATTAGCCGGTTTCGGCGGTTATATGCTACTGAAAGAGGAACAGGAAGAGCCTAAGCAGCAGGAGCAGAAAGCGGATCCGGCAGCTGTGGAGAAGATGTATCAGGAGACGAAGGCTGCTGCGGTAGAGGAAGCGGAAGATCCGGTCAGGAACCGGATTGATTTTGAGGAATTACAGCGGCGCAACCCAGACGTCTATGCCTGGATTAACGTGCCGGGAACCAATATTGATTATCCAATCCTGCGGAGCGAAGAGCAGGAGGACGAGTATTATTTGAACAGAACGATGGATGGGATGTATGGATTGCCGGGTTCCATTTATTCAGAGAAATATAATGCCGAAGATTTTTCGGATAACGTGACAATTGTTTATGGACATACGCTGCCGGAGGACGGCACGATGTTTACGGAATTGAAAAAATACAGAGACAGAGCTTTTTTTGACGCGAATCCGTATATCTATATCTACCTTCCGGATGTTACGCTGAAATATCAGATTTTTGCAGCGGTGGTATTTGATAACCGTTACATACTGGGAAGTTATGATTTCAGCAAGCTGGAAGATGTGAATGCCTATGTGTCTGAATTGAAGAATTGTTTTGAGGGCAATATCAATGAGGAACTTCCGATAGAGACCAAGATTCTGACACTGTCTACCTGTGTTACAGGCGTTCCCAGTCAGCGCTGGCTGGTCAGCGCGGTACAGGTGCCGTAAGGTGCGTCCTAGTATGCTGGAAGAAGGATATTTAAAGCCCCTTTTGGGATTTAAATATAATCACACAAAATAAGTGAATGAAATCAGGAGGGTATGAAAGAAATGAGAAAATTTAAAAAGGTTACTGCAGTGGCATTGTCATTAGCTATGACAATGGCTGTAGGAATGACCGCAATGGCTGCCGGAAGCCCGGATTCGGGCGATGTACCGTCAGTACCGACAACGCCGGAAGATCCGACGACACCAGAAGAGCCGAAAATCGAAACAATCAAGAATGCAACAGCTACTGTCATTGGCGAGGATGGCAAAGAGCAGGTCATTGACATTAAGGTAGAAGAGCTTAAAGAAGATTCAGACGCAATGAAGGTTCTTCAGGATCAGGATGAGCTGAAGAAGAAAGTTGAAGAAGCAAAGATTTCTGTAGGCGAAGGCAAGGAAGTAAAGAACGTAAAAGTTCTTGTTGTCGGCGAGCTGACAGCAGAGAACCTGCCGAATGGTAAGGTAAGCGTTACAATTGAAGTACCGGGCGAAGAGGACGGTCCTGTTGTTGTATTGCATATGAAGGACGACGGAACCTGGGAAGTTATTGAGGCTGAATTAAAAGACGGACAGGTTACCGCTGAACTGGACGGTTTGTCACCGGTTGCTGTTGCAAGACTTGAAGTTGGCGAGCAGCAGACAAATCCAGATGAGATTCCGGGTATCGCTCCGGCTCCAGAGAAAAAGCCGGATGAAGCAACTTCAGGCAACACTGCTACTACGGAAAACAGCAATGCGAAGGATACAGCAAACAGCGCTGCAAATTCCGGAAGCAGAACGGTTACAAGAAGAGTTTCTCCAAAGACAGGAGCATAATCTGTCAGAATTTCTTCGCGGAAACGCGGGGTAATCAAAAATTATAACATAATCTAAGTAACAAATGTTATTTTGTGTGATCAGCAACGGGCCTGTATTTCCAGACTTTGGGGATGCAGGTTCGCTGCTGTTTTTGCGGTAAAAGCAAAGCTTTTGGGAAGTCATTTGGATTGGATAGCTTTACAAACATATCCAAATACGGTAAAATAATATAAGAATTTCTTTGAAAGGGGCAAACAACAATGGAGGAAAAGAGAAACGACCGACGCATGGGCCTGTCAGCTAAGCTGTTAATTAAGAATATGAATGATACGGATTCACAGGTTGAAGAAGCGGCTATCGAGGTGCTGGATGTATCAAAATCAGGAGTGGGATTCATCTGCGATACGCCTTTGGCTATCGGGGCAGTGTATGAGACCCAGCTAAAGATTTGGACGGACGAGGTCATTCACGCATTCTTAAAGGTTGTCAGGATTGAGCAGACGAAGGAAGAGCGGTATGTTTGCGGAACGATTTTTATTGGGCTGCCGGAGATGAATGCGAAGCGTATTGAAGTATATGAGCTGCTTGACCGACTCGGTAATGGGGAAGCATAAAGCAAGTTAGCTGTAAAGGGGCTGCTGCAGGATAGCTGCGGCAACCCTATTTTAAATATGTGAGGAAAATATGAAAAAGATTGATATTGATTTATGGGAGCGGAAAGAATTATTTGAATTCTTTTCTAAGATGTCGCAGCCTTTTTACAGCGTAACATTTACCGTTGATGTTACGAAGCTTTATAACTTTGTAAAGTTCAGGGAATTGTCTTTTTATTATGCGCTGGTATTTCTGTGTACGGAGGCGGTGAACGATACGGAAGCGTTTTTATATGTGGCGCGTGAGGGAGGAATTTACAAACTCAGCCGCAGGGAGCCAAGTTTTACAGATTTAAAACCGGGTTCGGATAACTTTTATATTGTGACGATGCCGGCGGGAGATGAGATAGAGAAGTTCTGCATTGAGGCGAGGAAGAAGAGCAGAGCGCAGACGTGTTTTATTGACGGGGAGCAGGAAACGGACGGGCTGATTTACTTTACCTGTCTGCCATGGATTGAACTGACTGCGCTTACCAATGAGAGGGATTTTTGCGCGGATGATTCCGTTCCCCGGATTGCATGGGGGAAATACCGGGAGGAAAATGGAAGAAAGACCCTGCAGATGTCGCTGGAACTGAATCACCGTTTTGCGGACGGCGTGCATGTGGGGAGGTTCTATACAGCGCTGCGCGGAAGGATTGAGAACTTGGAATAAGGGAAACAGGTAGGTGTTGATGATGGAATCTAAGATCCGTATTGGCAGCAGGGACAGTCGTCTGGCTATCGTGCAGGCGGAGATTATTCGGGATGCGATATATAAGCACCATCCGGAAGTACAGATTGAGATTGTGACCATGAAAACGACCGGAGACAGGATTCTGGATAGGAGTCTGGACAAAGTCGGCGGAAAAGGTTTGTTTGTAAAGGAACTGGATACGGCTCTTCGGGAAGGGAGAATCGACCTTGCCGTTCACAGCTTAAAGGACATGCCCATGGAGGTTCCAGAAGACCTTCCGGTTCTTGCCTACGGGGAACGGGAGGACGCCAGAGATGTGCTGGTGTATCGTCCGGGACTTAAAAGTCTGCCAGAGAGACCGCTGGTGGGCACGTCCAGCAGGAGGCGGATGCTGCAGATGCAGGCGATGTACCCGGACGCCCGGTTTGAGGGAATCCGGGGAAATGTCCAGACAAGGCTTGGAAAGCTTGCGGATGAGGGAATGGACGCTGTGATTCTGGCAGCGGCCGGTCTGAACAGGCTGAGGATGCAGGAATTAGCGGCGAGATATTTTTCTGCGGAAGAAATGATTCCGGCGGCAGGACAGGGGATTTTGGCGGTACAGGGAAGAAGGGATATCAATCCGGTTTTGCTGAAGGGAATTGCTGACTCGGAGTCGAGGACCTGTGCTCTGGCAGAGCGGGCGTTTGTAAAGGAGCTGGACGGAGGCTGTACGTCGCCCATTGCTGCGCATGGAGTAGTAAAAGGCGACAGGATGCTTCTTCTGGGCTTATATTTCCGGGAGGAAGACGGGCTCTGGTTTAGGGAGCGTATAGAGGGCGAAATGTGGGAGGCGGAAGAGCTTGGGAAAAGGCTTGCCTGTCGTATGAGAGAGCGGGGAGGTGTCTGAAATTGGAGGAGACAGGTAAGGTATGGCTGGCAGGAGCGGGACCGGGAGACGCTGGGCTTCTGACGGTAAAGGCGAAGGAATTACTTAAAAAAGCGGATGTGATCGTATATGATGCGCTGATAAGTCTGGAGATATTTGCACAGATTCCTCAGGGAAAAGAATTGATTGATGTAGGGAAACGTGCGGGATGCCATACCTGCTCCCAGTCTCAGATTAATGAGCTCCTGCTCCAGAAGGCGAAAGAGGGAAAATGGGTTCTCCGGTTAAAGGGAGGAGATCCTTTTATTTTTGGAAGAGGCGGGGAAGAGCTAGAGCTTCTGGCCAAAGAGGGCGTTCCTTTTGAAATCGTTCCAGGAGTTACCTCAGCGTCCGCGGCGGCGGCCTATGCGGGGATTCCTGTCACACACAGAGACTATGTATCTTCCTTTCATGTGATTACCGGACATGAAAGAAAAGACGGGGAAAGTAGAATCCAGTATGAACCTCTTGTGAAGGCAGGAGGAACGCTGGTATTTTTGATGGGGATTGCGGCCCTTGAGAATATTTGCAACGGTCTGATGGATGCAGGAATGGACGGGCGGACGCCGGCGGCGGTCATTGAACAGGGGACCACCAGCAGGCAGAGGAAGATTATCGCATCGGTGAAGACGATTGCAGCGCGGGCAGGAGAAGAGCAGATACAGGCGCCTGCAGTGATTGTAGTAGGGCAGGTCTGCGGGCTGGAGCGATCTTTCGCCTGGTCGGAGAAACGGATTCTTGCGGGAAGGCAGTTCCTAATCACAAGACCCTGGGAGCATCAGCAGTCTCTTGTCGGAAGACTGCGGGATATGGGGGCGCAGGTGATTGAGATGCCTGCGATTCGAGTGTGTTCGATTCGGGAAAATTCAGAGTTTGAGAGGGTATTAAGAGAGCAGATGGAAGAGGAGAAAGAAAAATGGATGGTATTTACTAGTTCCATTGGAGTGAGGATTTTTTTTGAAAAGCTTGGGAAAAGCAGTCTGGATATCCGGGATATCTTAGGAGGACAGGTTAAGATCGCCGCGATAGGGTGTGCAACCCAGAGAAAGCTTTTGGAATACGGCTGGAGAACGGATTTGGTGCCGGAGGAATATTGTGCCGGGGCCTTGGGAAGAGAGCTGGCAAAGAAGGCGGTAAAGGGAAGCAGTATACGGATTTTCCGCGCAAGGAATGGCTCGGAGGAATTGCTTCCGCCGTTAGCCGGACAGGGATTTTCTGTGGAGGATATTCCGCTTTATGATACAGAACATCAGATTTATGGTGAAGAATGCAAAAGAATAAAAGAAGCTTTTGATAGGGGAGAAATTGATGCGGTGACATTTACCAGTGCGTCTACAGTCAGAGGATTTGTGGAGGCAATGGGAGATTTGGATTATACCGGATGCCGGGCGGTCTGCATTGGCAGACAGACCGCGAAGGAGGCGGCGAAGTATGGAATGGAGATTCAGATATCGGCGCAGGCGTCCATTGACAGTATGGTAGAATTGCTGGTCGGCTGTTATGGGAAGCGAAAAAATGAATAGGGCAAAGATAGTGGGAAGACAGACTGCAATTCTGATGGTAAGTTATGGCTGCAGTAAGGCAGAGATGAGAGTGAAAACCATAGACAGAATCGAGGCGGATATACAGGAGGCATATCGGGAATATGCAGTATCTCATGCATGGACAAGCCAGATAATCCGCCGGAAACATTACGAGCAGGGTGGAATCTGGGTTCCCGGTGTGAGAGAGGCGATGGAAGAGCTTTTAAAGCAGGGGATTCGGAAAGTGGCAGTTCAGCCGACGCACCTGCTGAATGGGCTGGAAAACAGAAGAATGACAGAAGATATTCAGGCATTCATGAGGGATTTATCACAGCTTGTTATCGGAAGTCCGCTTTTAGCATCTTACGAGGATAGACAGAAGGTCATTCAGGTGATTGGAGAAGAAATTGGGCCGAAGAAGGATGAAGCGCTGGTCCTGATGGCACATGGAACGAGGGACGGCAAAGACGCGGCGCTTGGAGAATTGGATGAAATGTTCCGGGATTTGGGCTATGAGAATACTTTTTTGGGCAGTATGGCAGGGCAGCCGGATTTTCAGTCTGTGCTGGAGCGTATTGGAAGGCGCAATGTGAAGCGTATCTTGCTGGCGCCTTTTATGATTGCGGCAGGAAAACATGCGGAGAGAGATTTAGGCGGAGAACAGAAGGATTCCTGGAAATGCAGATTTGAGGAGGCGGGATATCCTGCGGCCTGTATTTTGAAAGGACTGGGAGAGTATGCAGGGATTCGCAGGATTTTTATCGGGCATGTGGGGGATTCCCTGAGAATCCTGAATAAGTGGTAATTCGGAGTATCAAATTATATTGCAGGGGGATTTAAACGGATGATTGTATGCGGCAGGGCGGTTTGTCTGAACTGCTGCAAATTGATTGATAACAGGAGGCAGAAAGGATTATGAGAATAAGGCCAAGAAGACTGCGTTACGGGGAGATCCTTAGAAAGATGGTGCGGGAGACGCGGATGGATGCGTCTTCGCTGATTTATCCTATTTTTGTAAAAGAGGGACAGGGGATTATGGAAGAGATTCCGACAATGCCGGGGCAGTATCGTTATAGTGTGGACACAATGGGAAAGAAATTAGAAGAATTATTGCGAGCAGGAGTTTCAGCCGTTATGTTTTTCGGGATTCCGGGATATAAGGATGAAATAGGAAGCGGAGCATATGCAGAGGATGGTATCATTCAGAAAGCCCTTGCGCAGGCGAAGAAGGAATATCCGGAGTTATACCGGATTACCGATGTTTGTATGTGTGAATATACTTCTCATGGTCACTGCGGCGTACTCTGCGGTCGGGATGTGAATAATGATGAGACGCTGAAGCTTCTGGCGAAAACTGCTTTGTCCCATGTGCAGGCCGGGGCGGATATGGTAGCGCCTTCGGATATGATGGATGGAAGAGTGGCGGCAATTCGCGATTTGCTGGATGAGAATGGCTATGGCAATATCCCGATTATGTCCTATGCGGTCAAATATGCATCCGCTTTTTACGGACCCTTTCGGGATGCGGCAGGTTCTGCGCCGGCTTTTGGGGACAGGAAAGGTTATCAGATGGATTATCACAACAGCAGAGAAGGGATGAAAGAGGCGATTCTGGATATCAAAGAAGGGGCGGATATCATTATGGTGAAACCGGCCTTGGCATATCTGGATATGGTAACCAGAATCAAAGATACGGGAAACGTTCCGGTGGCAGCCTACAGTGTCAGCGGGGAATATGCGATGATAAAGGCCGGAGCAAAGCTCGGTTATATTGATGAGGAAAAGATTATCTGCGAAACAGCCGTCTCAGCCTTCCGCGCCGGATGTGATATTTACCTGACTTACTTTGCAGAAGAGATTGCTCAGTATATGCGGGAAGGGAAGATTGGATAAAAGCTTTCCATCCGTACAGGTGGAAAATTTTTGGGGGAGGGAAGATGAAGCATAAGTATTTTCCATTGTATATCGATATCAGTAAGAAGAATATCCTTGTAGTGGGAGGCGGAAAGATAGCTTTGCGGAGGATTAAGACTCTGTTGAAATTCGAGAGTTCTATTACGGTTGTGGGAAAAGAGATTCATCCGGAGATATGGCCTTTGGCGGATGATACGGATTGCATCAGGGTTATCCAGAGACAGTATGAGGCTGTGGACTTGGCGGGAAAAGATATTGTTCTTGCCTGTACGGATTCCGGGAATGTGAATAGAGAGATTGTGAAAGTCTGCCGGGAAAAAGGGATTCTGGTTAATGCGGCGGATGATAAGGCGATGTGTGATTTTTATTTTCCGTCTGTGATTGTGAAGGACGAAGTAGTGATTGGAATCGGGGCAGATGGGGAGAATCACCGGATGGTGAAGGAGACGAGAGAGTATCTGGAGAAGATGAATAAGAAGTGTTAGAAACACGACAGGCAGATGTCGTGTTTCTTGTGTTATGATGTAGATGGCAATGGAGGAACAGGGATGAAGATTGACAGGCTGATTGGGATTTTATCGGTTCTGCTGCAAAGGGACGTGGTTACAGCGCCTTATCTGGCGGAGCAGTTTGAGGTTTCAAGACGGACGATTAACCGGGATATTGAGGATTTGTGCAAGGCGGGAATTCCCATTGTGACAATGCAGGGTGCGAAGGGCGGGATTTCCATTATGGAAAATTACAAGATGGAGAAAACTCTTCTGACAAACAGGGAAATGCAGGATATACTGGCGGGACTTCGGAGCCTGGACAGCATCAATGGAACCAATCGTTATGGTCAGCTGATGGAGAAGCTGATGGCAGGTTCTTCTGATTTTATGACTGGGAATCAGTCGGTGCTAATTGACCTCTCCTCCTGGTATAAGGATTCTCTTGCTCCGAAGATTGAACTGATACGGGATGGAATTGACAGGGGAGTCCTGCTGGAATTTCACTATTATTCGCCGAAGGGGATTACGGAGAGGAAGATTGAACCGTACTATCTGATTTTTCGATGGTCAAGCTGGTATGTGTGGGGATGGTGTGCAGAACGTAAGGATTTCCGGCTGTTTAAGCTGAATCGTATGGATAGGCTGGTATTATCGGGAAAGACTTTCTGTAAACGGGCGGTTCCCCTTCCGAATTTGAATGCAGAGCAGATTTTTCCCGGAGGCATTCAGGTGAAGGCAGTGTTCGAGCCGGAATGTAGATGGCGCCTGGTAGAGGAATTTGGATTCGATTGTTTTGAGGAACAGCCGGACGGGAGATTATTGTTTCAGGCAGATTATACGAATAAGGAGAATCTGATGACCTGGCTGATGACATTTCGGGATCGGATGGTTTTGCTGGAGCCGGAGGAGTTGAGAGAAGAGCTGTTAGATGTGTTGGGGCGGATGCTTGAAAACAATAAATCCGCCGACAGAATTTGCTTTGAGAATGGAAGAATGAATATGGAGACAAGAAGGTGAAGATATGCGTTATACATGGCTGGATGAGTATGTGATGAGCAAACAGGGAGTGACGAAGGATTTACAGGAGAGCTGGAACTGGATTCGGTATCATATCGGAGGTAAAATGTTTGCGGCGGTATGTCTGGATGATGAGGATAAGCCGTATTACATTAATCTGAAATTAGAACCAATGGAAGGCGCCTTTTTTAGAGAACAATATGAAGATATTATACCCGGATATTATTCTAATAAGACCCATTGGAATTCTGTAAAGTCGGATGGGGAGGTACCTGACGAGCTGTTGAAGGCTCTGCTGGATAAGTCGTATCAGTTGGTGTTTGAGGGGCTTACCAAAAAGAAGCAGAAAGAGATTTTAGCGTTGAAAGGAGACGGAAAAGATGGCGTTTGATTATAAGAAGGAATATAAGGAATTTTATCTTCCGCCGAAAAAGCCGGGACTGATAGAGATACCGGAAATGAATTATATTGCGGTTCAGGGAAAAGGAGATCCCAACGAGCCGGATGGAGAGTATAAGGCGGCCATGCAGCTATTGTATGGAATTGCTTTTACCATTAAAATGAGCTATAAAGGGAGTAAAAAAATTGAAGGGTATTTCCCTTATGTGGTTCCGCCTCTGGAGGGACTCTGGCGGCAGCAGGGCATGGAGGGATTTGATTATGCGCATAAGGAGAATTTCGAGTGGCGTTCTATGATACGGCTGCCGGAATTTGTAAACGAAGAGATTTTTGATTGGGCGGTTGCAGAGGCTTCGGAGAAAAAGAAAAGCGATTTTTCTAAAGTCCGGTTTTTTACCTACAAGGAAGGGCTATGCGTACAGTGTATGCACATAGGGAGCTACGATGCGGAGCCAGAGACGATTCGGCGGATGGATGACTACATGAGGGACCAGAGGGTTAAAGCAGACTTTACCGAAAATCGGTTTCATCATGAAATCTATCTCAGCGATCCAAGACGGACCAAAGAAGAACGCCTCCGCACAGTAATCCGTCATCCGGTAAGGCAGATATAATATCAGCCCTGTGATGTGCGTTATCATTTTTCAGAGAGGCATTTTACAGGGTCTATCCAATATCTTTTCAATTATGCAGGAATCATTGCATATAGCGCGGTGTGAAGTTACAGGATATATGCGGCCGCCGACTCACAGATAAATACCACCACACAGCACAGCACTGCGATTCCTATCATATTTATCCCTTTCCATGCCGCCACAATTCCTGCAATTAATGCAAGGATTCCTGCAAGAGGAATCTGGGGCGCTGTAACAATTGCAGGAAAAGTCATTACTGCAAGGGTTACATAGGGGACATAGTAGAGAAATGAGCGGATAAAGGGATTCTTAATCTTTCCGCGGATTAAAGTCAGCGGCAGTACCCGGATTAAACAGGAAACGAAAGCCGCAACGAATATGTACAGATAAATATTATGCGTCATATTTCGGAGCCTCCTTTGCATGAGTTTCTACTTCTTGTGCTTCGTCTGCTTCCTCCTTCACAGGGAAGAAATAAGCGGCCAGCCCGGCGATGAGTATTGTCAGAAGACTAATCTTCATGCTGTCGGACATTTGGCTAAAAAGGGAAATCCTGGACACCAGGAAGCTTGCTAAGAAGCTTACAATCACTACGCCGCCTACAATCTTATTGCTTTTGGACACAGGGGTGATAATTGCCACAAACATGCCGTACAGCGCAACGCTTAACGCACTGACCAGAGAAGCGGGCAGGATATTGCCGGCCACGATTCCGAGTGCGGTACCAAGAGACCAGCCAGGAAGTGCAATGGCCATCGCTCCGTAATTATAGTAAGGATTCAAAGCGCCGCATCTTCCGATGCTGATTCCGAAGATTTCGTCTGTAATACCGAATCCTACCAGAAAGCGGTGAAACAGGGAGGTGCCGGAATTGAATTTCTGACTTAAAGCGCAGCTCATAAGCATATACCGGATGTTGGTTACCAGTATCACAAATGCCATCTCAAAATAGGGCGCATTCGCCATGATTACAGTAAATTCTGCGTATTCTCCCGCAGAAGCGTGATTCAGCATACTGGAAAGAAAACCCTGAAATGGATTCAGGCCTGCCTTTTTTGCTACGATTCCCAGAGAAAACGCTACTGCGAAGTATCCAAGAGCAATGGGGAATCCGTCCCGGATTCCGTTGAAAAAAGCATTTTTATTTCGATTCATTTTCTTTCGCTCCAAATAATCTTTTGTTTAAGTACGGCTTTCCATTTAAATCTTTCCAGGTAAATATTCCGTTTTCTAACATCATATAACTGCGTGCGCTGCCGTTTTTAGGAATAGAGACAGAGCCGGGATTCAGATAGTATCTGCCGTCAAATTCCTCGGCAGCCGGGATGTGAGTATGACCGTGAAGTAGGATATCGCCTTCTTTCAGCGTAGGGGGATTACTGGTATTGTGGTGATGACCGTGGGTGGCAAATATCAGATGTCCCTGTTCGTAGAGAATGCAGTAATCTGCCATAATTGGAAATTCCAGTACCATCTGATCTACTTCTGTATCACAATTACCCCGGACGCATAAGATATCTTCCTTTATATTATTCAGAAGGCTGATTACTTCCTTCGGAGAGTAGCCGTCAGGAAGATTGTTTCTCGGACCGTGATAAAGGATATCTCCGAGAAGCAGGAGTCTGTCCGGTTGTTCTGACCTGTGTCTTTCGAGAAGCATGCGAAGATAGTGAGCGCTGCCATGGATATCGGATGCAATCATTAATTTCATTCGTAAAAATCCTTTCTATACATCTCTATAAAATAAAAATACGTTGTATTATCCGCCAATAAATAGTATAGCCTGTCTTCCCTGGAGATTCAAGTATTGAACTGTAATTTCAACCAGTAACAGAGGATAGGCAATATGGAAAATAATTTCAGAAATTGCTCTCTCGAAACAGCATTTACGACTATTTTCAGGGACGGAAACTTGTATTCTAACGGAAGGAGCAATATAATACAGCTATAAGTACTTAGAGAAACGATTCCCGGGAGTTAAACAGTATGCGAAAAATAGTAGATGACAACAGGTTGATATATAAGTGCTGCAGCTTATATTATGAGGACAACTTGGGGCAGAATCAGATTGCAGATTATTTAGGGATTTCCAAGTCGTCAGTATCCCGGATGCTTAAGATGGGAAGAGAACTTGGAATTGTTGAGATTAAAGTTCACCATGTCAGTCAGTATATGTATGATGATTTGGAGCGGCAGTTAATGGAGAAATTCCATCTGAGGGATGTAATTGTTGCGGAGAGCAGTCCGCTGGATTCTAAGGAAGATCGGATTACCAAACTGAACGAACGGGCAGCAGACTATTTGGACAGACTGCTGAAGGATGGAGATTATGTTGGCGTGTCTGTGGGGAGTACCCTGCGCAATATTGCACATACCAGCCTGGAGTGCAGGAAGCGGGATTGTACCTTTGTGCCGATTGTAGGAGGGCTTGGAACAGAGGAGATACAGTCTGCACAGGTGGCGGAGGCGTTTTCAAGGAAATTCGGAGGGAAGCACATTCCGTTTTTTTCACCGGCGGTATTTTCCAATGAAGGGCTGATGCGGGAATTTCTAAAGGAAGAATCGGTAAATTATATATTTGACTATTTTAAGAAATTAAATGTCGTTATATCAGGGATGTCGTATAAAAGCGGCGGAGATTTGAGTTGTCTTACGATTGAACGGCTGGGATTTGTAACAGAGGAAATGAGGTCCCGGTATGTAAGGCAGGGCGCGGTTGCGAATCTGGTTGTTCGATTTATTGACAAAGAAGGGCGTACGGAAGCCTTTGATGAATTTAACCGAAGGGTGGCCGCCATTTCTATGGAGCAATACCAGAAGACGGCGCTTAAGCTTCTGATAACCGGAGGGAACGATAAAAAGGAAATTGTAAAGGCTTATATCAGGGGCGGATATGCAAATATATTAATTATTGATGTGGATTGTGCCAGAGAACTATTGTCCTGAGTTATATCAAGGGAGGGATATTTTATGAAGTGGAAAATCAGAATATCAGAAGTAGGCAGTGAAGTGAAAGAATTGATTCAGACGTCAAAGCAGTTTGATTTGGTTATCGAAGGAAAGCGGAATGACATGCGGGATTTTACCGTTCATTTTGACGGCGGGCTTCCGGTGGAACCGTTGAAGGAGGGGGATGAGTTTACAATCGGAGGCACAAGCATGTATATTATCGCTTTAGGGGAACGGGTGAACAGTCATCTGAAAGAGCATGGAGCCTGCACCGTTGATTTCTCCGGCGGGCTGGCGCCGAGCGGGCCCTGCGTGATTATGCTGGACGGAGTGTATGAGAATTTTGATTTTCTTCGGGACAGGGCGGTTATAACTGTTAAATAATACAGTAAGGATTTAAAATAAAAATTCGTTATCATCTGAATATAGTATCCTGATATGCATGCCGTTTTGCTGTATGTGATGGTTTGCTCAGCGAAGCCTTAGGGCAGGTCTGACAGCATTTTGTAAACCGCATATATAACAGGACGGCGTGTGAATGTTTTCATGTAGTGCTTGCAATGGCTGGTCGGATAGATTACACTATAGAAAGCGAAGCGGGAAAATATGGAAAGACAGTAGTTCGCCATAGTGCTCGTTGTAATCGTATACGCTGAGTAAATAATATGAGGAGAAAAGTAATGATTAAATTAATAGTTACAGATGTAGATGACACTGTCGTTCCAGAAGGAGAGAGCGTCATCAATCCGGAGTATTATGAGATGATCCGGGAATGCCGGAAAAAAGGGATCTTAATCGGAGTGGCAAGCGGCAGGCAGAAACCTTGCGTGAAGAAACTGTTTGAGCCGGTGCTGGATCAGATATTTATTCTTGCTGATAACGGGACCGATATCTGGGAGAAGGATTACAAGACTTCTATGGCGATTCCGGATGAAGATTATCAGGCGCTTGCAAGGGATGTGAAGGAATTATGTCTGGGCTACAGTATTATGGCCTGCAAACCGGATCTTGGATATATTCCATACGGACAGGAAGAATATTTTGCACATATGCGGGCATATCCCTATGATTTGGAATATGTGGAGGATGCAGCACAAATAACCGGTATCTGTAAGGTGTCAGTATGGCGCAGAGAAGGAATCGGGAAGGATATAGAAGAGCTGATGCAGAAGCGGTGGTCCGGGAAGCTGGATGTATGTATTGCCGGAGAGAACTTCCTGGATTTTATGAATAAGGGTTGCAACAAGGGAAAGGCACTGTCCATTATTCAGGAGCATTATGGAATCAGAGCAGAAGAAACGGCCGCTTTTGGCAATGCTGATAATGATATTCCGATGCTGAAGCAGGCGAAATTCAGCTATGCGGTAGGCGGCGCCAGTGAGAATCTGAAACAGACCGCATATCAGGTCATTGGAAATATGCGGGAGGATGCGGTACTAAAGAAGATAAAAGAAATACTGATTCAGGGAGGAAGCCTGTAAAGACAGAGAACAGGCTAAGTGGGAGAATGAAAAAATTTCAGAAAATTGTAGCAGTTGAACCAATCAATCTGACGCCGGATAGGAAGGAACGTTTGGAGAATTATGCTGACAGTGTTCTGCTGTATCCGGATATTCC
>CATJPU010000144.1 GCA_949742505.1 uncultured Lachnospiraceae bacterium
AAAAGGGGTGGTTATATCAATGAGAATTAGTACGATTGGATATTCTACAAGACAGGGATTTAAGAATATAGGCAGGAATAAGATGTTCTCCATAGCTTCGATTGCAACAATGGCGGCATGTATATTTTTGTTTGGAGTTTTCTTTTCCATTGTGACCAATTTCAGATATATTGTAAAGAAGGCGGAAGAAGGAGTTGCAATTTCCGTTCTGTTTGACGAGGGTATAACGCAGAGCCAGATTAACAAGATTGGAGAGGAATTGGAGAATTGCGACGGGGTTTTGGAGATTAAGTTTGTATCGGCGGACGAGGCGTGGGATTCCTTCAAAGATGATTATTTTGGAGAAGCCAAAGAGCTTGCGGACGGATTCAAGGATGATAATCCGCTGAACGGTTCAGATAACTATGAAGTATATATGGATGATGTTGCCAAACAGAAGGATGTAGTTGCCTTTGCCGAGAAGCTTGAGGGCGTTCGTAAAGTGAATAAATCCGATGTAGTTGCCAAAACTCTTACCAGTGTGAATAAGCTGATCGTATATATTTCCATTTTCCTGATTGGCATTCTTCTGGCAGTATCCATTTTCCTGATTAGTAATACAGTTACAATGGGTATTACGGTAAGGCGGGAAGAGATTGCAATTATGAAGTATATTGGCGCAAAGGATGGATTTGTACGCGCGCCTTTTGTCATAGAGGGCTTGGTGATCGGGATGGTCGGAGCTATTATTCCGTTAGTAGTATTGTATTTCCTGTATGATCGGGCGGTTGCGTATGTGATGACGAAGTTCAGCCTGCTGAATAATATCGTGGATTTCCTTCCGGTAATAACGGTGTATCAGACGCTTCTTCCGGTAGGATTAGGTCTGGGAATTGGAATCGGCGTGCTGGGCAGTTTCTTTACGATTCGCAAGCACTTAAGAGTATAATCTGGAGACGCGCCTGTTTGGGCGGATGCCGGCGGTACGGCAGGGGTTAGTAACAAAACAGCAGAAGGGCAATATAATTAATACGGGGATAAAAGGGAGGCAGATTAAGTATGCAGAGTAAAAGGTTTGTAAGCATATTATTAATTCTTACGCTGGTATTTGGTATGACAATTCCGGTTCAGGCTTCATCTATCGAAGAGACGAAGAAAAAGGGAGAAGCGCTGGAAGCTCAGAAAAGTACGGCAGAGGCAGAGAAGAAGGCATTGGCGGATCAGCTTAATAAACTGATTGCTGAGATGGATGAGACCACGGCTAAGATTACAGCGAAGCAGGAAGAGATTGCTGTAAAAGAAGATGAGCTGATTCAGGCGCAGATTGATGAGAACAATCAGTATGAGAGCATGAAGAAGCGTATTAAATATATGTATGAGAATGGGAATACCCAGTTTATTGAGATCCTTTTTTCATCGAAGAGTATCGGAGATTTCCTGAATAATGCAGAATACATTACGCAGATATCGGAATATGACAGGGATATGCTGGATGAATTTAAGGCTACAGTACAGCGTGTGGATGACCAGAAGAAGGCCTTGGAAGGGGAGAAGGCTGAATTGGAGACTCTGCAGGTTCAGCTTCAGGAAAAACAGGATGAAGTATCTGCTTTGCTGGCGGAAAAGGCAGAACAGATTAGCGATTTGGAAGTTGCAATTGGTGAGAATGCGGCTAAGCTGAAGGCGCTGCAGGAAGAAGCGGCAAGACAGCAGCGTATGAGAGAAGAAGCCGCTGCGGCTGCAGCCGCAGCAGCGGCGGCTTCACAGGGAAACAGTTCCGGAGGAAGCTCCTCTGGCGGCAGTTCCGGAGGCGGAACGGCAGGACCTTCTGTTGCGCCGAGCGGGAACGGAGCGCTAAGCAATCCATGTCCGTCGGCTTATATCAGCAGTGAGTTTGGAGGCAGATCATCACCGGGCGGTATCGGAAGTACCAACCATAAGGGACGTGATTACGCGGCAGGCGCAGGAAGTCCGATTTATGCAGCGGCCAGCGGTACAGTGACAACGGTTGCATATAATGGGGCGAGAGGTAATTATCTGGTGATTAATCATGGGAATGGATTGTCGACGCTGTATCAGCACTGCAGCGAGATTTATGTAGGTTCAGGCCAGTCGGTAAGCGTTGGACAGAATATCGCGGCAGTAGGCAGCACAGGCGCTTCTACAGGACCGCATCTGCATTTTGAAGTGTGGGTGAACGGTACGCCGGTAGACCCGAGAAATTACCTGTAATACAGGTTCCTGTTAAGAATATATTAGTAAAGATGAACTGGGATTGGGACGAACGATGCAAAATAAAGGTTTTATAAAAGGGGCGCTTTTGGGCGCCCTTACTGTATTATTAATTTTGGGATGCGTTTCCTGCGGAATAGACGGTTTCGGGGTAGGCAGTGCATTAAGGCGTTTGACAGAAAAGAGCGATAAACCGGTAGATAGTTCTGCGGAGACGAAGTTAGAGCTGTTGGATGAGCTTGTGGACAATTATTATATGGGAGAGAAAGATGGGGACGCTCTCAGAGAAGGGTTGTATAAAGGTTATATAGATGGTCTCGGCGACCCTTATTCCGTTTATTACGACGAGGAAGAGACAAAGGATATGATGGAGTCTTTCTCCGGTGAATACAGCGGGATTGGAGCGGTACTTACTCAGGACAGGGATACCGGAGTAGTTACTATTGTGCAGGTGTATCCAGGGTCTCCGGCAGAGGAGGCGGGAATCAGGGCGGATGATATTCTCTACCGGGTAGCGGACGAAGAGATTACAGGGCTTGATTTGACGGCGGTAGTTAGCCGGATTAAGGGAGACGAAGGTACAGAAGTGGGACTCACTCTGCTTCGGGGCGACACAGCAGAGGAAGTTGTAGTTACAGCAGTCCGAAGAAAGATTGAGGTAATGACTGTTTCTCATGAGATGAAAGAGGGCGGTATCGGTTATATACGGATAACAGAATTTGACAAGGTGACAAGCGAGCAGTATCAGACCGCTTTGGAAGATTTAGAGAGCCAGGGACTGAATGGGCTGGTAGTAGATCTGCGCAGTAATCCGGGGGGCAATCTGGATGTGGTTGTTGAGATTCTGGATTTGATGCTTCCGGAAGGAACGGTAGTGTCTATGGAAGAAAAGTCCGGAGAAAAGACAGTGCATACCTCTGATGAGGAGCATCAGTTTCAAAAACCGCTGGCTGTGCTGATGAATGGAAACAGTGCGAGCGCGGCGGAGATATATGCCGCTGCAATTCAGGATTATGACGCTGGGGAAATCGTGGGAACCCAGTCTTACGGGAAAGGGGTAGTCCAGCAAATTTTTGACTTGAAGGATGGAAGCAGTGTGAAGCTTACCATTGCGGAATATTTTCCGCCCAGCGGAAGGAGTATCAATGGGATAGGAATTACTCCCGATGTAGAGGTCGAATATGAACCGGATGAAGAGAATCCGGAGTATGATAACCAGCTTGAGAAGGCGATTGAAGTAGTGAAGAGCCAGACTTCATAATTTAAAATGATGAATAAGAGAATCTGTAACAGAGCAAAGTCTGTTTATATTAACAGGTATGAGAGGAGATGGGGAATTTATGAGTATTTTGATTCAAAACGGTCATGTGCTGGACCCGGCAACCGGAAGAGACGGCGTCTGTGATGTGCTGATAGAGGATGAGAGGATTGTAAAGGTTGATGAGCATATCAGCGTAGAAGCAGATAAGATTATTGAAGCAGAAGGCTGTTATGTGATGCCTGGATTTATTGATTTGCATGTACATTTTCGGGACCCGGGACTGGAATATAAAGAAACGTTGACCACAGGTGGAAGAGCGGCGGTTCGGGGCGGCGTAACCTCTGTATGCGCGATGCCGAATACGAAGCCTGTGACAGATACGGGGATAAAAGTTGCAGAGGTACAGGAACGTGCAAAGAAGGAATCTCTGACTAATGTGTATCAGCTTGGCTCAGTCACCGTAGGTCAGATGGGGGAAGAGTTGTCTGATATCCGGGGAATGGCGAAGCAGGGATGCGTGGGAATCAGTGAAGATGGGAAATCTGTCATGAATGCGTCTCTGTACCGGAAGGGTATGAAGCTTGCAAAAGAAGAGGGCATGGTCGTATTTGCTCACTGTGAAGATATTACTATGGTGGAAGGCGGCGTTATGAATGCAGATGAAAAGGCAGAGCGTCTAGGTCTTAAAGGAATTACAAATTCGGTGGAAGATGTAATTGTGGCAAGGGATATCCTTCTTGCAAAGGAGACAGAGGTAAAACTCCATCTGTGTCACTGCTCGACAAAAGATAGTGTGAAGATGATACGGGAGGCCAAAGCGGCAGGTCTTCCGGTAACCGGAGAGGTATGCCCCCATCATTTTATACTGACTACAGATGATATTACATCGGATGATGGAAATTATAAGATGAATCCGCCGCTTCGGGGCCGCGCAGATGTTGACGCATTGATTCAGGGGCTTAAAGATGGAACGATGGATGTGATTTCCACAGATCATGCGCCCCATGCGGCGGCAGAGAAGAATTTAAGCATAAAACTGGCGGCATTTGGAATCGTAGGGCTTGAGACTTCGGCGGCGCTGACGTATACTGAACTTGTAGACAAAGGGATTCTGACGCCTATGCAGATGGCGGAGAAAATGAGCTTCAATCCGGCGAAGATTCTGGGGCTTAATGAGAAAGGCTCTGTATCGCAAGGAAAGATTGCGGATATCGTTATATTTGATCCAAAAAGAGAGTACAGGATAGACAAAGAGACGTTCTTCTCGAAGGGGAAGAACACCCCTTTTCATGGCCGGAAGGTAAAGGGAGACGTGGTGTGTACTCTGGTAGGCGGAAGAGTTGTGTATGAAGGAGGGAAAGTCGTTGATTCATAAACTAATAGCAAATATAAAGAAGAAGAAGGCTCCGGTTGTAGTAGGACTGGACCCAATGTTAAACTATGTGCCGGAACAGGTGGTAAGAAGGGCGTTTGACGAATTTGGAGAGACCCTTGAGGGCGCGGCAGAGGCAGTCTGGCAGTTTAACAAAGAGATTGTCGATAAGACATATGATTTGATTCCGGCGGTAAAGCCTCAGATTGCCATGTACGAGCAGTTTGGGATTCCGGGACTTACAGCGTATAAGAAAACGGTGGATTACTGTAAAGAAAAGGGACTGGTGGTAATCGGAGATATTAAGCGGGGCGACATCGGTTCTACGTCGGCAGCCTATGCGGCGGGGCATCTGGGACAAGTACAGATAGGAAGCAGGAAGTTCCGTCCGTTTGATGAGGATTTTGTTACAGTGAATCCTTATATGGGTTCTGACTGTGTGAATCCGTTTATTGACGTGTGTAAGCAGGAGAATAGAGGGTTATTTATTCTGGTTAAGACTTCCAATCCTTCCAGCGGGGAATTTCAGGATCGCTTGATTGACGGGAAGCCGCTGTACGAGTTGGTGGGGGAGAAAGTTGCGCAGTGGAGTGAGATCTGTATGGGCGATGAATACAGTTATATCGGAGCCGTTGTAGGAGCTACCTATCCGGAGCAGGGAAAGCTTCTCCGTAAGATTATGCCGAAGGTATATATTCTGGTTCCGGGATATGGGGCGCAGGGCGGAAAAGGCAGGGATCTGGCTCATTTCTTTAATGAGGACGGACTTGGCGCGATTGTTAATTCGTCCCGCGGAATCATTGCCGCATATAAGCAGGAGCAATATGCAAAATACGGTGCGGAGCATTTTGGGGACGCCTCCCGGGCAGCGGTAGAGGATATGATTGCAGATATAAGAGGAGCGTTATGATAAAAGAAAAAGAACAGGCCGCCTTGTTATCTCAGGAGCGGCTGGCAGAGAAAATTTACAGTATATGGATTCGGACTCAGGCAGCGGAAAGCGCGGTTCCGGGTCAGTTTATGTCTGTGTATACGGAGGATCGAAGCAGGCTGCTGCCAAGGCCCATTAGTATCTGCGAGATAGATAAAGAGAGACATGCGCTTCGTATGGTATATCGCGTGACAGGGGAGCATACAGGTACAAAGCAGTTTTCCCTGTTACAGGCCGGAGACAGGATACTAGTAATCGGGCCTCTGGGTAATGGATTTCCATTGGAGCGGGGCAGAGGGAAACAAGTATTTCTGATTGGCGGAGGTATTGGGGTTCCTCCGATTCTGGAACTGGCAAAGCAGCTGGAATGTGAAAACAAACAAATTATTGTGGGATATCGGGATGAACAGACATTTCTAAGGGAATCTTTCGAGGAGCATGGACGTCTCTATATCGCTACAGAAGACGGGAGCGTCGGATGCAGGGGCAATGTTATGGACGCAGTCAAAGAAAATGGACTGGAAGCAGATTTAATCTATGCCTGCGGACCTGCGCCTATGCTCAGAGCTGTGAAAGCTTATGCCGAAGAAAGGCAGATAGAATGTTACATTTCGATGGAAGAACGGATGGCATGCGGAATCGGAGCTTGTCTCGGCTGTGTATGCAAAAGCAGCGGGACGGATGACCACAGCAATGTGAAGAATAAACGTATCTGCAAAGACGGGCCGGTATTTTTGTCTACGGAGGTGGAAATCTAATGAATATGTCGGTGAATATAGCCGGAGTGGAGTGGAAGAATCCAGTGACTACTGCGTCGGGGACCTTTGGCTCAGGCGTGGAATTTTCCGAGTACGTAGATTTGAACCAGTTAGGCGCGGTAACTACAAAGGGGGTAGCGAATGTTCCATGGCCGGGGAATCCTACGCCGAGAGTGGCTGAGGTATACGGCGGGATGATGAATGCCATCGGACTTCAGAATCCGGGAATCGAGCTGTTCTGCAAAAGAGATATCCCTTTTTTAAAACAATATGATACCAGGATTATTGTGAATGTATGCGGAAAATCTGAGGAAGATTACTGCGAGGCGGCGGAGCGTCTTGCAGATGAGCCTGTGGATATGTTGGAGATTAACATTTCCTGTCCCAACGTGAAAGAGGGAGGAATTGCCTTTGGACAGAATCCGAAAGCAGCAGAACAGATTACCCGGGCAGTGAAAAGATATGCCAGACAGCCGGTAATTATGAAATTAAGCCCAAATGTAACCGACATCGGAGAGATGGCGAAGGCAGTAGAAGCGGGCGGCGCGGACGCGGTATCGCTGATTAATACGCTGACCGGTATGAAGATTGATATACATAAAAAAGCGTTTGTGCTGGCGAATCAGACCGGCGGCGTATCAGGCCCGGCGATTCATCCTATTGCAGTTCGGATGGTCTATCAGGCGGCGCAGGCAGTGAAGGTGCCGATTATTGGTATGGGCGGCATCAGTTGCGCGGAGGATGCGATAGAATTTATTCTGGCGGGCGCCAGCGCAGTGTCGGTAGGAACAGCGAATTTCCACAATCCGTCGGTTACCATGGAGATTCTGAAGGATATAGAGGAATATATGAAGCAGGAGGGATTTGAGAGGATTTCAGAGATGGTGGGACTGGTCAACCACCGTTAAGAAGGATTGTTATGAATGTTGGGAAGGAGTCGCGTAGTATGGAAATCAGAGAAGGATATATGCCATTTTTGGAATATCGGACCTATTATCGAATTGTGGGTAAAAAGAGCGGGAATAAGAAGCCTTTGGTATTGCTGCATGGGGGTCCGGGCTCTACTCATAATTATTTTGAGGTGTTGGACCGGCTGGCAGAGGAAGACGGACGGGAGCTTGTGATGTATGACCAGATTGGATGCGGGAATTCTTATGTAGAGAACCGGCCGGATCTGTGGAACGCGGGGGTCTGGATTGAGGAGCTCAGATGCATTAGAAAGCAGTTGGGTTTGGACGAAATGCATCTTTTGGGACAGTCCTGGGGAGGAATGCTGACGCTTCAGTACGTATGTAATTTTAGGCCGGAAGGTCTAAAGAGTATTATCTTGTCCAGTACATTGCCCTCATCTGAGTTATGGGCCCGGGAGCAGGAGAGAATGATTCGGTTTCTGCCGAAGAATATGCAGAAGGCAATTGCGGCAGCGACTGAGTCCGGTGATTACAGCAGTCCGGAATATCAGGCCGCAGAGGCGGAATATATGAGGCGTCATGCAGAGGGAGAGACTGCAGGGGATGTGCCGGAATGCCTGAGAAGAGAGAAGAAAACAGGCAGAGAGTCTTATCAGACGGGTTGGGGGCCGAATGAATTTACACCGACAGGGACATTGAAGGATTACGATGTGACAGCTAAGCTTCAGGAAATTGAAGAGCCGGCCTTGATTATCAGCGGAGGAAATGATTTGTGCACCCCTTATGTTGCTAAATATATGTACGACCGGATTCCGGATGCAGAGTGGGAGTTGTTCCGCACCTGCCGCCATATGTGCTTTGTGGAGGATACGGACAGATATATTGAATTATTGAAGAAATGGCTGAACAGATATGATTGATAGCGGTTTGAAGCCATGCCTGACGGCCGAATGAACATACCTTGTGAAACGGGCGAATGGCCATAATGGGATGCCCGGAGGGTATAAAATAAAGATATGGAGAGGAAAGTTATGAGTATTCAGGAAAGAATAGAGGCTCTTCGCAGTTTGATGGAAAAAAGGAGAATCGATATTTACATTGTTCCGACTGCTGATTATCATCAGAGCGAATATGTGGGAGAGCATTTTAAAGCGAGAGAATTTATCACCGGATTTACCGGTTCGGCGGGAACAGCCGTGATAACTCTGACAGAGGCAGGTCTGTGGACAGACGCCAGATATTTTATTCAGGCGGCAGGGCAGCTTGTGGGAACTTCCATTACGCTTCGGAAAATGGGAGAACCGGATGTGCCGACAATAGAAGAGTATCTGAAAGAGACATTACCGGAAGGCGGGACCATCGGTTTTGACGGGCGTACCATACCGGTAAGCGAAGGACAGAAATACGAAAAGCTCGTGGAAGAGAAGGGCGGAAAACTTCTGTATGCGGAGGATTTGATTGACGCCGTATGGGAGACGCGGCCGGAGATATCGAAGAAGCCTGTATTTCCGTTGGGGCTTCAATATGCCGGGAAGTCAGTATCGGAGAAGCTTGCGGATATCCGCAAAGAAATGAAGAAATGCGGCGCAGACTTCCATGTGCTGACTACTCTGGACGATATCTGCTGGATGCTGAATATCCGCGGGGATGATGTGGATTATTTCCCGTTGGTGTTGTCCTATGCAGCGGTTACGATGGACGGGGTGAAGCTGTATATTGACGGGAATAAAATAGACGGGCCGTTAAGAGACGCTCTTGCTGCCAACGGCGTATCGCTTAGTCCATATCATGATATATATGAAGATATTAAGAAGCTTAAGGAAGAGTCAGTACTTCTTCTGGATGAGTCGAAGTTAAATTATGCGCTTTATAAGGATATTCCAGAGAAAGTAAGGATGATTAATAAACCAAATCCGGAAATACTGATGAAAGCCATGAAGAACGAAGTAGAGGTGAGCAATATCCGCAAGGCTCAGATTAAAGATAGCGTGGCTCATGTACGGTTTATGAAATGGCTGAAAGAGAATGTAGGGAAAATCCGCATTACGGAAACGAGCGCTTCCGATAAGCTGGATGAATTTCGGAAAGAGATGGGGAATTTCCTGCGTCCGAGCTTTGCCCCCATTAGCGCTTTTGGCGAACATGCGGCAATGGCGCATTATTCCGCTGCGCCGGAGACGGAGGCAGAGCTGAAGAAAGGGAGCTTCCTGCTGACGGATACAGGAGCGGGATTTTATGAAGGCTCGACAGATATTACCAGGACCTATGCATTAGGGGAAGTACCGCAGCAGTTAAAAGATGATTTTACCATAGTAGCAATCAGCAACTTAAGTCTTGCCGGCGTTCAGTTTTTAAAAGGTTCCTGTGGTTTGACGTTGGATTATGCGGCAAGAAAGCCGTTCTGGGACAGACATCTGGATTTTAAGCATGGGACCGGACATGGAGTAGGATATCTTTTGAATATTCATGAGGGACCGTCGGGGATTCGTTGGAGATACCGGGCGGGAGAAATTCAGGAATTAGAAAAAGGGATGGTTTTGACTGACGAACCGGGAATATATGTGGAAGGCTCTCATGGAATACGTCTGGAGAATGAACTTTTAGTCTGCGAAGGAGAGAAGAATGAGTTTGGCCAGTTCATGTATTTTGACACCATTACCCTGATTCCTTTTGACTTAGATGCAATAAATCCGGAGATGATGAAAGAGGAAGAGAAGAAGCTTCTGAACGATTATCACAAAAAGGTGTATGAGACTCTTGTTCCTTATCTTACAGAGGAAGAGAAAGCGTGGCTGAAGGTATATACCCGGGAGATATAAGGAAATCATTAAAATAAGAATGGACTCGACAAAACACGTCATAGGCGAGTTTTGCCGGAATCTTTGCAATGTAAAATCCGCTGTATTGACGATTCATTCAACACAGCGGATTTTAAACTATTCCATCCATTGGACTATCCTCCTTTATTCTCTTCTTATCTATCT
>CATJPU010000145.1 GCA_949742505.1 uncultured Lachnospiraceae bacterium
GAAAACGAAAAAGAGATGCTTAAGCTGAGGGTAAACCGCTTAGAAAGTGAAGTGGAGAAATTGAAGGCGAAGTTAGAAGAAATAGCTTAAGCGGAAACACAAAAATGGCGGCGGTAAAAGCCGCCTTTTTTGTGTGAAGTATGATAGCGGAACATCCGAGACGAATGTGCAGAGTTTGTCAAGAAGTTAGCATAATAGCCAATTTTAAAACTTTATAGGTTATAACAAAATGGTCATCCAATTCGGACACTGTACCTGACGTCCGTCGCAGTACTGAGTCAGGATTGGCTGGCGCACGTTTGGCCTGGACAGGTAATCTGCAAATAATTCATCTACAATTACAGAGATGGATTGAAAATAGTTGCGTTCGGGTATCCATTTGTGGTCGAAGGCAGTGGAAGAGGTGATGGTGAAATCATATCCCTGATTCCGATACCATTCGGTGTACACTCTGTTCAAGGTGAAGGACATGATTGCCAGCACGTTAGCCCGGATAGTGTTAGCCGGCCAGGTTGCATAGATTTCACTGGATGCGACGTTTTTAATATAGTCTTTATATTTCACATAATAATTCCTGGCAGTGCTGTCTCTGGGGCTGCCGTCATGTACCACGATATACTCTGGAACCACTACCCGGCTTAATACAATTTCTCCGCTTTCATTCACCGGTTTGATTTCGTCTTCCGGTATTTTGGGCGGGTAGGTGCCATATAATGTATGAGCCGGGATGACAAAGACTTCTTCTTCCGTTCCTGTGGTATCCAGAGGATTTAACTGTACGTTCTGAATCGCCGTTGTATCGGCAAGTATTTCTGTGCCTGCAATGCTTACCGGTTCAAAACCGGGAGCCTGTATCTGCAGGGTGTACTCGGAGTATGGCTGAATATCGTTTTCCGGGTTTAAGCTGTATTCCACCGGAGGGGCGGACAGTTCTAAAACTTCAGTCTGCCCGGAGGAATCAGTGGTTACCTGCTCCAGCGTATTTTCCGGAACTCCGGTATATGAAATACTAATGGTTGCATCAGGAACCGGAAAAGAAGTGATTTGGGAAGTAATGTTAATCTGAAGACGTCCAATATCTGGAGTGTCAGAAGATGGAATAGGATCGCTCATTGTGTAACCTCGCAAATTCTGTTACAATTAATATATACAGATAGAAACAGATTGTGAATAAAGGCTGCTATTTACAGAGTAAGAAGCAATCAATAAAGTGTTAGATACGGGGAGAGATTATGAAGAAGAATAAGAGCGGCTGTCTGGGGCTTTTGCTAAAATTTTTGCTTATGTGGCTGTTTATTGTGCTGCTGATGATGGGATTCCGGTTGTTTAGAGAGTATCAGGCTGCTCAGAGTGAGAAGGAGTTGGAGGTCAGTCAGGAGATTCCCTTTCAGGAGGATTCTGAGGGGGAAGAGAGCTTTGCCCTTCATTATTATTATAGTCTTTTGAGTGACGGGAAAGAGAAGAAGATTTACCGGGAGATTTATCAGGGGATGAAGAATCGGGAGGATGAGATTTATATTCACTGTAGGGATGCGAATCAGGCAAATCGTATTCTTGGGGAGGTTTTGCGGGACTATCCTGAATTTTTCTGGTGTGATGGAGGCGCCAGTTCTACTTCATATGAGATGGATTCCGGGCAGGAAGCCTACACGATTGTGAGTCCGGAATATAATTGTTCTCCTGAAGAGAAGCAGGCCAGACAGGAAGAAATCGACAGTGCAGTCCAGGAAGCGCTGCAGGGGATTTCTATAGATGCATCCGATTATGATAAAATTTTATATGTATATGAATATATTGTTAACTCTGTTGAGTATGATTTGGAGGCTCCGAATAACCAGAATATATACAGCGCCCTGGCGGGGAAGCGTTCTGTCTGTGCGGGATATTCCAAAGCGGCTCAGTACCTCTTAGAGAGGCTTGGGATTACAGCAGTCTATGTGACGGGAAATGCGAACGGAGCAAATGCCCATGCCTGGAATCTGGTACAGTGCGAAGGGGAATATTATCACCTGGATACCACATGGGGAGACCCGGTATATCAGCTGGCGGAGGGGGAGGAAGCCCCTCAGTGGGAGAATATTACATATGATTATATGTGCTGCAATGATGCGGAGATATACCGTACCCATCAGGCGGACGCCGAGTATCCGCTGCCGCAGTGTACCGGTATGACCTGGAATTATTATGTGGTAAATGGGATGTATTATGACAGCTATGACAGTAATACGGCGTTAAATGCGCTGAACGGTGCAATTAACGAGAGGCGTAATCCGACTATATTCAAATATTTTGATGAAGCAAGTTATCAGCAGGCAAAAGAAGAGATTCTTGGGAATCTGGTTCATTCCGCCGCTCAGAATTTGTGCAGTATTTATGGATTGGGAGAAGTACAGTATTATTATGAAGACCGGCCGGAACTTTGTAAACTGACGATATACTGGCAATATTAAAAAAATGTTTCTTAATTCTCCACTTCCTATTATTAAGGCATTCCGGGCAGGCCGGATAACTTCTGAACAGTAAGATATCGGCAGAAAGCAATTTTCAAATATACTCTAGGGTTGAAAAATACAGGAACTTGTTGTATAATTTCTACAATTTGTGCAGTTATATTTTTAAAGAGAAAACACAGAAAGGGAACAGGTGAGTGTATGAA
>CATJPU010000146.1 GCA_949742505.1 uncultured Lachnospiraceae bacterium
GGAACACCTTTCTTTGTGCTATTGGTTTTTGTCGACTAATATAATAACACAAAACTGGCGTTCCCTTTTCTATGTGTCCTACAAAAATTTTACACTAGCGCGACTGTTCTGTATGCCCGATTGTCTGAAGCAATAGTTCTCCTTCCTCCGTCGCTTCCCGCTGATTCCAGGCGGAAGCAATTAACGCAGGCGGGATATCTGCTTCCAGCAGGTAAGAAACAGCGGCAAGCTCACGCACTGCAAGGATTCTCTGAACCTCCTGAACCTGAAAAATACCGATTACTCCTAACAGACAAGTCTGACATATACATACAATGATTAGGAACAAATAAAACCTGCGCGTCTGCTTTTCGTATAGAAATCTCACTTCACTCACTCCTTCCACTGATAGCCGAATCCCCGAACCGTTACCAGACGCTCCGGCTTCGAAGGGTTCTTTTCCAGTTTCTCACGCAGACGGCGCACATATACCGACAAAGTATTATCGTCCACAAAATTCCCTGCGCCGTCCCACAACCTGTCCAGAATCACGCCCCGGGTAAGGACTTTCCCTCTATTCTTAAGCAGTAAACACAGCAGTCTGTACTCCGCCCCGGTAAAATCTACCGGCTCCCCGCTTAAGAATACCCTGCTCTCAGCAAGATTGATCAACACATTTCCCGACTGCAGGATATGCTCTTCATTCCCTTTATGATGACTACGGCGCAATAACGCCCGGATGCGGGAGCACAACTCTCCCAGCTTAAACGGCTTCGTAATATAATCGTCCCCTCCGCAGTCCAGCCCCCGGATTACACTGGTCTCCTCATCCGACGCAGTCAGAAAAATAATTGGAATCTGATTCCCTGATTCCCACAGTCTTTCACACAGTGTAAAACCATTTCCGTCTGGCAGTGTCACATCAAAGAGAAGGAGGTCGAATCCCGTATGCTCTGCAAGCGCTTTCTCGGCCTCCTTTATGGTTCCTGCAACCTCTATGTCAAATCCGTTTTTCTCCAAAGAATAGGTCAGTCCGTCAATCAGGCTGATATCATCTTCAAGAAGCAGCAGCCTCTGCATATAAAACGCCTCCCGTCATAAAAATAATTATTGTTTCACTACATTATACATCATTTTCTGAAAATAACTGCTTACAAAAATGTAAGAATGATTCATTTCACGTATCTTCTTCAGAAAATTCACATCAAAAAAACAGCGGCAGGAAACTTGCCGCTGTAATTATCTCATTATATCTGTATTTAGCCATCGACACTATAGTTCGGCGCTTCTTTTGTAATGTGAATATCATGTGGATGACTCTCCTTCAAAGAAGCTGCCGATATCTTGATAAATCTTCCGTTCTTCTTCAGCGCTTCGATATTCGCCGCGCCGCAATATCCCATACCGGAACGGATACCGCCAAGGAGCTGGAATACTGTATCTTCTACTGTTCCCTTATATGCCACACGTCCTTCCACGCCTTCCGGAACCAGCTTTTTGGCATCGGACTGGAAATAACGGTCCTTGCTGCCGTTCTCCATTGCTGCGATAGAACCCATTCCTCTGTATACCTTGTATTTTCTTCCCTGATACAGCTCAAAAGTTCCCGGACTCTCATCACATCCTGCAAATATACTTCCCATCATACATACATTTGCTCCTGCCGCAATCGCCTTCGTCATATCTCCTGAGAATTTAATTCCCCCGTCGGCAATAATCGGGATTCCATATTTATCCGCCGCCTCATAGCAATTCATAATCGCTGTAATCTGCGGAACGCCGATACCTGCGACAATACGGGTAGTACAAATCGAACCTGGTCCGATACCTACCTTAACAGCATCCACGCCAGCCTTAATCAGCGCTTCAGCCGCCTCTCCGGTTGCAACATTTCCTGCAATCACCTGTAAATCCGGGAATTTAGACTTCACCATATCCACAGTGTGGATAACATTGGCAGAATGTCCATGAGCAGAATCCATCACCACCACGTCAACCTTGGCGTCCACAAGCTCTTTCGCTCTCTCCAGACAATTTGCTGTAATACCGATTGCCGCGCCGCACAGCAGACGACCCTGCTCGTCCTTTGCAGAATCCGGATACTTAATCTGTTTCTCAATATCTTTGATTGTAATAAGACCCTTCAGATTAAAATCCGCGTCTACGATCGGAAGCTTTTCCTTTCTCGCCTTAGCAAGAATCATCTTCGCTTCCTCCAAAGTAATACCTTCTCTGGCTGTTATCAATCCTTCCGAGGTCATGGATTCCTTGATTTTCTTAGAGAAATCTTCTTCAAATTTCAAATCACGATTGGTAATGATACCGACTAATTTTCCATTTTCTGTAATGGGAACTCCGGAAATGCGGAACTTACCCATCACATCATTGGCATCTGCCAGAGTATGCTCCGGTGAAAGATAGAACGGATCTGTAATAACTCCATTCTCGGAACGCTTGACTTTATCAACTTCTTCCGCCTGTTCGGTAATCGACATATTCTTGTGAATGATACCGATTCCTCCCTGACGCGCCATGGCAATCGCCATACGATGTTCGGTAACCGTATCCATACTGGCGCTCATCATCGGAATATTCAAACGAATCTTCTTAGTCAGATATGTGGACAAATCCACCTGGTTTGGAATTACCTCTGAATATCCAGGCACCAGTAAGACATCGTCAAATGTAATTCCTTCTCCAATAATTGTTCCCATGTTTAATCCTCTCTTTCTTATTTTCGTATTTTCTCGTTGTGTATTAACAGCTATCATACAAAATCAGATCGCTGCTTGTCAACCACTTTTTATTATTTTCTGATAACTTTCCTCGGCGCCTGCATCCACATTCCTTCTATCATATGCTCATCCGGCTCAAAAAGCACACGTTTCTTCATTCCGGCTTCTATGAATATCATCTCATAGACAGGCGCGTCGCCATATCCGCCTGTAAAATCATATACTTTTGCACTGCCAAATGAACTAAGCTGGGAATTTCCCGACGGGGCAAGCAGTTCCATATCCTTAATATTTGCTGAGAATATATTCTTGCGCCGCTCCTTATGCATAATCTTATCAATATCAATATCTCCATTAATATACTGATACTCATACTCTACATCCAGAGAACGGAAAATAAAAACATCCAGTCCTATTATAAGAAGGACGATAAATATTCCAAAAGGTATCACAAAAAAAGAAAATACTGCAATCACTGTCAGCGCTGCCATCAGGCACTTAATCATAATATCCTTTCCCGTAGTTTTTTTCCTGACTAATTTCTCTGCATAAAAGTCTCCCATATAGATTCCTCCTTAAGCTTTTCAGGTAATCGCAAGCGCTTCATCCGGCCAGAAATCAGGCTCCTTAAGCTGTCTGGCCGGCACACTGGCAATGTAACCTGCATCTTTCTCTTCATTGTAACACTTTGAGCACAAAAAGAGAACTCCCAATCTGAGAGTTCTCTAAAATATAACCAGGATATAATTACATCATACCCATGCCGCCCGGTGCGCCAGCCATTCCTGCCGGAGCATCTTCTTTGATGTTAGCGACAACGGATTCTGTGGTAAGCAGCGTAGATGCTACGCTTGTAGCATTCTGGAGAGCGCTTCTTGTAACCTTGGCCGGGTCAAGAATGCCTTCCTTCACCATATCTACATACTCTTCCTTAATAGCGTCGAATCCAATTCCGGCTTCTTTTTCTTTTACCTTATTAATAATTACTGCGCCTTCCAGTCCCGCATTTGCAGCAATGTGGTACAGCGGAGACTCCAACGCCTTCAGGATAATGTTCGCACCTGTCTTCTCGTCGCCGTCTAAGGCGTCCGCAATCTCAGCCACCTTCTTAGATGCGTGGATATATGCAGAACCGCCGCCTGCGATAATTCCTTCCTCAACTGCCGCTCTGGTAGCCGCAAGGGCGTCTTCCATACGAAGTTTTGCTTCTTTCATCTCAGTCTCGGTTGCAGCGCCTACACGAATAACAGCTACGCCGCCAGCCAGCTTCGCAAGTCTCTCCTGAAGTTTTTCTTTGTCAAATTCAGAAGTAGTCTCCTCAATCTGTTTTCTAATCTGTGCAATACGCGCATCAATATCGGCTTTCTCACCCATACCGTCAACGATTACGGTATTTTCTTTCTCAACCTTAACGGATTTTGCGCGTCCAAGCTGCTCGATGGTGGCGTCTCTTAAGTCTAATCCAAGCTCTTCAGAAATCACCTCTCCGCCTGTCAGGATTGCGATATCCTTCAGCATATCTTTTCTTCTGTCGCCGTATCCAGGCGCCTTAACAGCAACTACGTTAAATGTTCCGCGAAGTTTATTTACAATCAGAGTGGTAAGAGCCTCTCCCTCGATATCCTCTGCGATAATCAGAAGCCTTGCGCCTGACTGTACAATCTGCTCTAAC
>CATJPU010000147.1 GCA_949742505.1 uncultured Lachnospiraceae bacterium
ACAACCTTATTCTTATCTGCCGCAAAGAGAAGAAGGTCGCCGTTCTCCCCGCCCATAACGTCAATTAACGCCTTCATCTCATCCTCTGTCATAAACTTCGCAAAGGAGGATTTGACCGTACCGTCCTCCTGAATGGCAATATAGGCAAGCCCCTTCGCACCGTAATCCTTTGCAAAGGTTACCAGCTTATCAATCTTCTTGCGGGGCATGCCGCCCTGACCTTTGGCATTAATGCCCCGGACAGAACCGCCGCTTTCAATCACTCCCTTGAATACGGCAAATTCACAGTCTCTTACGGTCTCTGTCACATCCGTAAGCTCCATGCCAAACCGGGTATCCGGCTTATCGGAACCATAGCGCTCCATCGCCTCCTGCCAGGTCATTCTCGGAATGGGAAGCGCAACTTCCACACCAAGAACCTCCCGGAACAATTTCGCGAGGAGCCGTTCATTGACGTCAATCACATCGTCCACATCCACAAACGACAGCTCCATATCAATCTGAGTAAATTCCGGCTGTCTGTCCGCGCGCAAATCCTCATCCCGGAAACACTTCGCAAGCTGGAAATACCTGTCGCACCCGGAGCACATCAATAACTGCTTAAATAACTGGGGAGACTGTGGCAGCGCATAGAATTTCCCCTGATGAATCCGGCTCGGCACCAGATAATCCCTGGCTCCCTCCGGCGTACTGCCAATCAGCACCGGCGTCTCAATCTCTAAGAATCCCTCTTCTGCCAGAAACTGACGCGTCAGAGTCGCCACCTGGCTCCGCATCAGAAGATTCCGCTGCATATCCGGCCTGCGCAAATCCAGATAACGGTACTTCAGGCGAATCTCTTCCTTGGTCTTAGAGCGCTCTTCAATCGGAAAAGGCGGCGTCTCAGACTCCGACAGGATTCGGAGCTCTGCCGGAATCACCTCAATCTCTCCTGTTGCGATGTTCGTATTAACCGCGCCGGAACGTTTCTCCACCGTACCAACCACAGCAACCACAAATTCCGCCCGGAGCTTTGAAGCCTTTTCAAGCAGCCCGGCGTCGGACTTTCCCTCTTCAAAGACCACCTGAATAATCCCGGAACGGTCCCTTACGTCTACAAATACCAGACCGCCTTTGTTGCGGTTCTTCTGTACCCATCCCATAATCGTCACTGTCTCGCCCACATTGGCGGCCGACAGCTCCGCACATCTATGCGTTCTTTTTAATCCCTGCATTGACTCTGCCATAACTCTTCCATCTCCTCTGATTTATTTATTCCGTATCACATTTCTTTCTACCGCAATCCTGCGCTCCTGCCCTGATGCATTGCATCTGTCAGACCTAACGATTACACTGTATCCGGCAGCATCAGCCTGACCTACCGATTATACTGCATCCGGCAGCATCAGTCTGACATATCGCTAAAGCTTATCGTAAGAATCCGCATAGCACTCCGTAATCTCGGTATACCCGTCTGCCGTAAGCTGTTCCTTCTGGAACTTCTTATTCTTCTTCATATTCACAACCAGAACCTTTTTCCCTGCATCCCGGTCTGCCTTCGCCAGCTCCAGAACCCGCAGCATTCCTTCCTTTGGAAGCTTCTTTTCCAGAAGATACGCCTTCTTCTGACTATTCCCCGGCGCCTGATAGCCATTCTCTAAAAGCAGCATGACAATCCGCTCAAATCCAATGGAGAATCCGCAGGCCGGCGTATCCTGTCCGGTAAACTTCCCAATCATCTTATCATATCTGCCGCCTCCGGCTACAGAACCTCCGAAATCATCCATACTCACTTCAAAAATCGTTCCTGTATAATAAGACTGTCCTCTTACCAGGGTAGGGTCGAATTTGATCTGAAATTCGCATTCCTTCGCCGCCTCTACGCTGGATATAATCAGCTCCATTCCTTCTGCAGTCTCATCCGTTAAGCAGTCTCCAAGCTTCTCCTTCAGGAAACGGATTCCCGATACGTCCGGTGTAATCTCATCAAACAGGCTTAAATACCGCTCCACATTCTCTTTCTCATAGCCCATCTCACAGAGCTCCTTCGCTACGCCTTCCATGCCTATCTTATCCATCTTATCCAGAACGATAAACACTTCGTCGTAGTCTTTTTCCTGAAACTTACAGTAAGCGGCCATTGCCTTTAAGATATTGCGGTCATTGATATTGACCGTAAAATTCTTGAAATTCAGCTTGCCAAGCATGGCTGTTGTCGCAAGAATCAGTTCAATTTCCGCCAGATTAGAGCCTTCTCCCAAAATGTCGATATCACACTGCATAAACTGACGGAATCTTCCCCTCTGAGGGCGGTCTGCCCTCCATACGCTGCCAATCTGCAAGGCCTTAAAAGGCGATGGCAGCTCGTTGGCGTGATTCGCATAATACCTTGCAAGCGGAACCGTTAAGTCATAGCGAAGGCCGCCGTCTACCAGGTCATTTTCTTCCTTCGCAGTCTCAAGCTTTAACTTCTCTCCCCGCTTCAAAATCTTAAAAATCAGCTTTTCATTGTCGCCGCCCTGTTTGCTGCACAGATTCTCAATATGCTCTACACAAGGCGTCTCCATGGAGGTAAACCCATAGGTCTTATAAGTCTCCTTAATTAAGTGAATCTCATAATCGCGAATTTCCATCTCATCAGGAAGCATGTCTTTCATACCGGTAACCGGTTTTTTCTTCAGCGCCATAGCCATTCTCCTTTTCGTTCTATCATTTCATCAATCCGGGAAATGTACTCCCAGATACTTTTCACATTCTCCACACGCTTCAGCGTCGTCATCTTTCCGCTCCCACCGTCGGAAACTGTCACAGGAAGAGGAAGCACAAGCTTTGTTGACGCTCCCGCTCCCGCCGCCACAATGGATTGTTTCTCTTCCATAATAAGTATATTGTATATTCCGGCTTTGTCAACCTTTGCATATCCAACATTTTCAAAATTCCCGGCAATATTCTTCTGCCGGTACAAATAATAAGGTTCCAAATCCATCTCTTTTGCCGCCTCTGCTGCATCTGCAATCATCCGGGAAACTTCCTCCGTCATCCGAACAGGATCTTTCATCTGCTCTTCTAAATCCTTCACATATCCTAAGACGCTTTTCTCCTGCCCCATTTTTGCCGCCCGCTTAATTGCAAGAGAATGTACCGTCAGACTCTCCGGTGAAAGTTCCTTTATCTGGCGCAGGGTATCCCTCATATCTTCCCATGTCTCTCCCGGAAGTCCCGCAATCAAATCCATATTAATATTGTCAAATCCAAGCCTCCTTGCCATCCCAAAGGCGCGGATCACCTCTTCGACGCTGTGGCGCCTTCCAATCCGGTCAAGAGTCCTTTGCTGCATCGTCTGAGGGTTAATCGAAATCCTTGTAGCCTGGTGATTCCGGATAACCTGAAGTTTCTCTTCTGTTATACTGTCCGGCCTCCCTGCCTCAATCGTATACTCCAGCAGATACTCCCTGGAAAATGATTCGTCAATACATGTTAACAGACGCTCTAACTGCTCTGCCTCCAGCGTCGTAGGCGTTCCTCCTCCGATGTAAATGGTATTCAGTCTTCTCCCGTCCGATCTGCTCCCAATATATCGAATTTCCCTGCACAATGCATTCAGGTATGCGTCCACCATATTTTTCCACACTGTAATAGAACCGGAACTAAAAGAACAATAGCTGCACACTGTGGGACAGAAAGGAATTCCCACATACAGGCTGTAACCCTGGCTGACATCCAGACTCTTCAGAATTTTCCTTTCCCTGACGGCAATATCATAGGCAAGCCCCGCTTTCTCTTCAGAGACATAAAATTCCTGTCCGAACCAGGAGATGAATGCTTCCCGCTCCATACCTTCTTCCGCTTTCTGCATAGCAAGCTTGGTCGGACGCACTCCTGTCAGAATTCCCCACGCAAGTCCATGTCCCGCTGCTTCTGCAAGCGCTTCATATACTGCTCTGTCCAGCAGAAATTTGCGCATCTTCTTATCTTCCGTATCCGTTATGTCAAAAGATTTTATATAATCGCCGTCAATCCTGATACGGGCATCTCCGCCTGTCTCTCCCCCGATTCTCTGTTCCACTCTCTCAGATGGAAAAAATGATTTCACAAGATGATAAATATTATACAAATAGCTCTCGTCCTTAACCTCAATCCTAATCATAGAATCCCTTCATTCCTTTCTCACACAGCAGGCGTCTGAAAGACTGATACCTCACTACCCTCAGACGCCTGCATGCTACGATTTCTATTCTATTTACAGTCAAATCCCCCGCAAACCCAGGGTATTTGACCCTCGCGGCAGCAGCCGTATATCCATATAAGCACGGTTGCCCGACTCGCTGCCCCGCGGGAATAAAACTTATATAAAAGGATTAAATGCTTTCTCCTCTCCTATGGTTGTCGTTCCCATATGGCCCGGATACACATGCACATCCTCCGGAAGAATAAATAACTTCTCTTCAATTCCCCGGACAAGCTCCGCCATGCTTCCTCCGGGAAAATCTGTTCTTCCCACAGACTGTTCAAACAGTGTATCCCCGCTAAATAATACTCCTTCTGATTCCACATAATAGCAGACGCCTCCGGGAGTGTGCCCCGGCGTATGAATTACCCGGAACTCACAGCCCGCCAGCGTAAGGACCTGACCGTCCTTTACGGCCTCTCCTTTCATGAAAGTATACGCCATGCCGCATCCTCCCGACAGATTCAGCTCAGCATCTTCTAACATCCTGATATCCTCTTCATGAACATAAACAGGTATCTGTCCGCAGCGCTCTAATACCGCGTCAATTCCCATAATATGGTCAAAATGTGCATGGGTTAGGAGCACCGCCTGAATCCGGATGCCTTCCTTTTCCACACATTCCTTCAAATTCTCCGGCAGACTCGCCGGGTCTATGATTACCGCTTCTTTTGTGTCATCATTTACCGCAAGATAACAGTTCGTTCCAAAGAATCCCGCCAAAAACTTCTTAACCGTCATTTCCGCATGCCTCCTAATTCCCATCCGCCGGAAAAACAATTCCCATCTGGCGTCTCGCTTCATCCATCACCTGCATCTCCCATAGGGAATACTGATTGTGCTCCTTCGCGCCTTCCATATTTTCTGCCGTCCGGATAAATGTTTCAATCTCGTAGTACATATTATTATCCGGATCAATCTTATCTACCCTGATTTCCTCCCGGCTCTTATCCCGATACTGAATCGTAATCTTATTCGTATTATAAATCTCCTCAATCAGCATACAGCCCTTTTCTCCCTGAATCTGAGTAGGAAGGGCGGAGTCTGTAATTTTGGAATAAATCAATTCTACTAACATCCCCTGCTCTCTGTACATAGCAGTAATCGTTCCCATTCCGTCCACGCCGTTATGAAGCTTCACACCCACGGCTGATACCGCATCCGGTCTGCCAAATAACTTCACCATCGGATGCACACAGTATACCCCGATATCCATCAGACTTCCATTCGACAGTTCCGGCTTAAAAGCATTCTCAATGATACCATTCTTAAATTTGTCGTATCTGCTGGAATACTGACAATACTGAATGGTCGCCCGCCTCACTTTTCCAATCTTCGGAAGATGTTTTACAATCGCCGCAAATCCCGGGTCGAACACCGAGCGCATTGCTTCCATGACAATCACCTGATTCTCATCTGCCGCCGCAAGCATCGCCTGAAGCTCCTTTTCATTGGAAGCAATGGACTTCTCACAGAGCACGTGTTTTCCGGCTTTTAACATCTGAATACTCTGGGGCGCATGAAATGCATTCGGACTCGCCACATAAACCGCTTCCACATCTTCCGCCGCTGCCAGCTCCTTAAGGGAGTCATAGCAGTCTGGAATCCCGTATTTATCCGCAAATGCTCTGCCCTTCTCCATCGTTCTGGAATACACCGCCTGCACATGAAGCTTCTCACAATGCTTCCCGGCAGTCATAAACCAGTCTGAAATAAAATTTGTTCCAATTATCGCAAAATTCATCTGTTGTCTCCTTATCCTGCTGTCCGCTCAATATCTATCATACCAGGAAGCTGCATCAGTCTATCTACGACCCGTTCCAGCTCCTCTCTCCTGTGCACAATAAATCCTGCCTCAATGGTTGCCGTTCCCTGCTTGCTGGTACGCACATTCAGGGATTTTACATCAATCTTATTCTCGGTAAATACCTTTGACATCTCCATGAGAAGCCCCTGACGATCTTCTGCAAACATCTTAATATCCGCCAGATACTGGCCGCCGGTCTTCTCTGCGACCTCACTCTCCCATTCCGCGTCAATCAGCCGGGCACGCTCCGTCTCTGTCAAATGCAGCATATTCACACAATCGGTCCGATGAATGGACAGCCCCCTTCCTCTGGTAACAAATCCTACAATCTCATCCCCCGGCACCGGATTACAGCATCTGGAAAACCGTACCGCCACATCGTCAATCCCTTTCACCACAATGCCGCTTCTGGACTTGGCTATATGAACTTTATTCTTCGCAGCCTCCGCAACCTTCTCAAGTACCGCTTCATTGGTAAGTTCCTGCTTATGCTCTTTGCTGTATTCCTCAGCCAGACGGTTCACTACCTGGCCTTCCTTCAGGCCTCCATGTCCCACAGCCGCCAGCACCGAATCCCAGTCCCGGAAACCGTACTTCTTCTGAACAATCTCCTGATATTTGGGCTTTGTAAGCTTCGATACCTCCAGAGACTTGGATTTACAGTAAGCGGCAATCAGTTCCTTGCCCCGGATGATATTCTCTTCCTTAAATTCTTTCTTAAACCACTGATTAATCTTAGACTTTGCCTGAGAACTTGCTACAATATTCAGCCAGTCCCGACTGGGTCCCTTCGAGTTCTGGGAGGTGAGAATCTCAATCCTGTCGCCGTTCTGAATCTTGTAATCTATAGTAACAAGCTTGCCGTTGACTCTTGCTCCCACCATCTTATTGCCCACCGCGCTGTGAATCGTGTAGGCGAAATCAATAGGATTCGAGCCGTTGGGCAGCCGTTTGACTTCTCCGTTCGGCGTAAAACAGTACACGTCCTCCGCAAATAAGTCTAAGTCGCCTTTCAGCATACTTAAAAACTCCCGGTTATCAGACATATCCCTCTGCCACTCAAGAATCTGCCTGAGCCAGTTTAACTTTTCTTCTTCCTGCGCCTTGCCGCTCTTCTTGCCGTCGCTGGACTCCTTATATTTCCAGTGCGCTGCAATGCCGTATTCCGCAGTCTTATGCATCTCATGGGTTCGAATCTGCACCTCAAAAGGCTGGCCCACGGAACTCATCAGCGTCGTGTGCAGAGACTGGTACATGTTTGCCTTCGGCATGGCTATATAATCCTTAAAGCGTCCGGGGATAGGCGTATACATCTCATGAATCACACCCAGCGCCGCATAACAGTCCTTCACCGAATCCACGATAATTCGTATCGCAAATAAATCAAATATCTGGTCCACCGTCTTATCCTGATTCACCATCTTCTTATAAATACTGAAGAAATGCTTTACCCGGCCCTTGATATCCGCCTTAATATGAGCCTTGCGGATATGCTCCGATACTTCATCTACAATCTGCTGTACAAATTCTTCACGTTCCATCTTCCGGCTATTAATCTGCTCCACCAAATCGTAAAATACTTCCGGACTGTAATACTTCAGCGCCAAATCATCCAGCTCAGTCTTAATCCTGGAAATCCCAAGCCTCTGTGCAATCGGCGCATAGATATCCATGGTCTCCCTTGCCTTCTCCTTCTGCTTCTCCGGCCGCATAAACTGTAGCGTCCTCATATTATGCAGACGGTCCGCCAGTTTAATAATAATGACCCGGATATCCTTTGCCATGGCAAGGAACATCTTCCTCAAATTCTCAGCCTGAGCCTCCAGTTTATCTGCAGAATAAGACATCTGCCCCAGCTTTGTAACGCCGTCCACCAGAAGCGCAACCTCTTCTCCAAACTCTTTCTCTATCTCTTCCTCCGTCATGATGGTATCTTCCACAACATCATGAAGCATTCCCGCAACAATGGTCTCCTTGTCAAGCTCTAAATTCGCCAATATAATCGCCACCCAGAGCGGGTGAATAATATAAGCCTCCCCGGACTTCCGGTACTGTCCCTCATGAGCTTCCTTTGCAATCTTATATGCCTTCTCAATCAATGACACATCCGCCGACGGATGGTACTTACGGACACGTTCAATCAATAAACGGTACAGTTCATCAGGGTCTTGATAATCTGCAGGTGCCATCACCGCATGTCCGTCAACCACGTCCAGACCGATTTCCTGATTCTCTGTGAGCGACTCCGCCGCAGTCTTATCCATCTCTTCTAGTTTTCTTATCACATCTGCCATATCAGCCCCTCCTTCCTCTTAGTATCTCATTCCATATTTTAATATATACCCTCCGGGCATCCCTAATGGCCATTCGGCCGTTTCACAAAGTATAACATTTATAACACAGGTTTTCAAATATTTATCCATATCTTCTATAAATATCTATAGAAGATAATCTGTAATGACAATCTGCATGGTCCGGTTTCCCATATATTCATTCACCCCCGGATAGAAAGTCACAGACATCCGGACGCCTTCCGCCCTTCCTGCTAACAGCCTGTCGGCTTGGATTTTTCCGTATTTTGCAGTTACTGATTCCAGAAATTCTCCCGCATCGCCAAAATATACTGCCTCCATAGTTTTTCCTTCCCTGTCCCGTACCTGAAGCTTTAACATATTCTGCTTCTTTCCAATCAGCCTCGCAGACAGAACCTCCGCGCCGCGCACCGCGAAAACCGGTTTGGCATTTCCCTTTCCAAAGGGCTCCAAAAGGGACAGTTCCGCGACAAACTCTTCTGTCACATTCGATAAGGGCAGCTCCATATCAATCGACACCTTTTCCTGAAGATCCGACTCTGTAAGACGACAGTTCCCATTAAGCCTTCTGCGGAAAGCATCAATATTTTCCCGTTTCATTGATAATCCGGCCGCCTGTCTGTGTCCTCCGAAACGAATCAGCAAATCCCCGCACCCCGTCAGTTCTTCAAACATATGATAATTCTCAATAGAACGGCCGGAACCTTTCACCCCGTCTTCCCCGTCCGTCAATACAAATACAGGTTTATAATACCGCTCCCTGACTTTCCCGGCAACAATCCCGGCGAGACTTTCATGGCAATCCGGAAGATAAAGCACCAGCACTGGATTACTCCCTGCATCTGTTTCCTCCACCATTCTTACGGCTTCACAAACCGCCGCTTCCGTCAGCTCCTTGCGGCTGTCGTTCAATGCCTTTAAATCTCCCGCCAGTACATCGGCCTCCCGCTTTGTCTTCGCCCGCAAAAGCCGAAGCGCCCGTTTCGCCGTATCCAGCCGGCCTCCCGCATTGATACAGGGACCTAGCACAAAGCCAATGTGATAAGCCGTAATTCTGCTCCCGCTTATTCCAGTACATTCCATAAGAGCCTTCAATCCAGGATTCCTGCTGTGAGATAACATCTCCAGCGCCTGTTTCACAAAAATGCGGTTCTCTCCTGTCAAATCCATAACGTCCCCGACTGTTGCGATTCCCACAGCCTCTAACAATCTGTCAATATCCGCCGAATCTTCGCCCATAGCCTCGTAAAGACACTCCATAAGCTTATACGCAACCGCCGCTCCGCAGAGCCCTTGAAACGGATACTCACAATCAAAACGCTTCGGGTCCACCACCGCATCTGCCGGAGGCAGTTTATAGTGTCTTTCCCCTTCCGTCTCAATATATGGCACTTCGTGGTGATCGGTTACAAGAATCGTCAGCCCCAGCTTCTTCCCATAAGCAATTTCCTCTGCCGCCGCAATCCCGTTATCGCAGGTAACCACCGTATCAATCCCAGCCTCTATTGCGCGGTCAATCAGATTCCGGTTCAGCCCGTATCCGTCCCGGATCCGGTCTGGAATATCCATATCCACGTTGCCGCCAAGCCCTTCTAAAGCCTCCAGTAAGATATACGTAGCACAGACTCCATCAATATCATAATCCCCGATTACGCGAATCCGCTCATGGTCTCTAATCTTTTCCATCAGGATATCCACTGCCTTATCCATATCCCGCATCAGCATTCCATCATGAAGATCTGCAATCGTACCGTTTAAATACCCGTCAATTGCCTCGTCTCCGATTATATTCCGGTTGCGGATTAAACATGCCATTCTTGGACTGATATGAAATCTCGCACCAATGGCAGCAAAATCCGCGCCTTTTCTAAGCAACACCCAGCGTTTCATCCATTTTCTCCTCACAAACATAAGGAATAAAAACAGCCACGCCTGTTCTACCGGCATGGCTGTCCATATTCCTGTATTTACAGTTTCGCCTGTCACGTTACTGTTCGCCCTTCTTTCCAGGCATTCTACCGCTTTTCTGCAAGATTTGTTATTTTTTATTTTTCACAGTCTTTGCAGCTGTATCCGGTTCTTTACCCAGTTTCGCCTTCATAAGATACCACAGCGCTCCTGTGATACATACGGAAGAATAAGCTCCTACCAGAATACCCACCATCAGAGGCAGAGCAAACTCTCTCATAGAACTTACACCCATAATAAACAGGAAGAGCACCATCACAAAAGTAGTCAGCGAAGTATAAATGCTTCTGGTAAGGGTCTGGGTAATACTCTTATTTACAACGCCAGCAAGATCCGTCGCCTTCGTCTTTAAGCGCAGCTCCTCCCTGATACGGTCAAAGATGACAATCGTCGCATTAATCGAATAACCTACTATTGTCAGCATACATGCGATAAATGTATTACCTACCGAAATCCTTGATACCGCATAGAAAGCAAGCACTACCAGTACGTCATGAAGCAGGGCAGTAACCGCGCTTGCCGCAAACCGGATATCCTTAAACCGGAACCAGATATAGATTAGCATACAGATCGTCGCCACAATCACCGCAATAATTGCATCCTGACGCATCTCGCTGCTGATGGTAGAGCTGATATTTTCCGCGGTAATCGTCGCTTTATCTACGCCGAACTCATCTTCCATCGCCTGATTCAACGCTTCACGCATATCCAGATCAAGGGTCCTGGTCTTAATTATCACCTGCTTACTCCCGGCAACTTTCTGCGTCTGGACATTGACTTCCCCGGTCACATCCTCTACAATCGGTACAATCTCGGCGTCAATCTCATCAATAGTATAGTCCTTGTCAAATTCTACTGTCGTGGAAGTTCCGCCTTCAAACTCAAGACTGTAAGCAAAGGCTCCTCTTCCGCCTGCCGCGCCAGCTCCCATTACAGCAAAACCACCGATAATTAAGACGAGCGATAAAATAAAACATACCTTCTTCTTTGCCAGAAAATCAATAGGTTCCCGCTCTTTCTTCGGTTTGTAATACAACCGCTCCTTCTTCAGTCCTACCGCATAGAAAGCATATACAATCAGACGCGTAACAACCAGCGCCGTAAACATAGACACAATGATACCAATTGCAAGGGTCTGTGCAAATCCCTTCACGCTTCCTGAGCCCCGCAGCCACAATACGGCGGCAGCAATCAGGGTCGTCACATTACCGTCCACAATAGCGGACATTGCCTTCTGGAATCCCATCTTTAGAGAATTGCGCACGCTCTTTCCCTTAGACATCTCTTCTCTGACCCGGGCAAAGATAATTACATTCGCATCCACCGCCATACCGATACTTAAGATAATACCTGCCAGACCGGGCAGCGTTAACGTAACCTCAAATGCATTCAGAATTACAAATACCAGTCCGGTATAAATCAGCAGAGCCAGGCTGGACGCCAGTCCCGGAAGCAGATACGCCCATATCATAAACAAGAATACAACGGCCAGACCGATAACGCCCGCCTTTACGCTGGTGCTGATTGCCTGTTCGCCAAGCTGAGCGCCCACAACATTCGAGCGCAGCTCCTCAAGCTCTAGCTTCAGACCGCCAATCCGAATTGTAGAAGCCAGATTCTCCGCCTCCTCAAAGGTGAAGTTCCCGGTAATGTATGCTGTTCCTCCGGTAATCGCATTCCGTACCTGGGGATCGCTGATCGTCTCTCCATCATATACAATCCGAATAATCTGCCCTACAAATTCCGTCGTTGCATCTGCAAATTTCTTCTTACCCTCTTCATTCAGAGTCAATTCCACACTATACTCTGTATTACCCATATCGTCCTGTCCAGACTTCGCCGTTGCCGTCTGTACGTCTGCGCCAGTGATAACCGTCTCATCATTGGGGTCAATAAATTCCAGGGACCCAGGCTTGCCCAGTTCATCCAGAATTGTATTCGCATCCGTCACGCCTGGAATCTCAATATTAATCCTGTCGTCGCCTTCCTGGTAAACGGTTGCCTCTGTGCTGTACTGCTCCACACGCTTCTGCAGCTTGTAGATGGTATCGCTCATCTCCTCGCTGGAAGGATTCTTGTCTTTCACCTGATATGTGATACTCACACCGCCTGCCAAATCCAGGCCCAGTGTAATATTCTTCGCCGCTCCAATATGTTCCTTACCGAATCCCACAATCGTTGTGAACCCCAGCAGTGCAATCAGTACCGCGGTAACAATCAGGCTGATTATGCCTCTTGACTTCTTCATCTCTTACACCCTTTCTGTTTCTTTCTATATCTGCTGCGGTCTAGTCCTACACCTTCCAGGTACCCCATTATGTCCATTCAGCCATTTAAAGAGGTATAATTTCAACCGCTTAAAAAGCTATGACAGAGCCGCCTTCATCATAATCGCGCACTCAACACGCTTTCGCTGCATCTCACAGCCAATGTCATACGCGTCATGAATCGTTCCATGAAAATGATAGGCATTCGCCATACAACCGCCGCTGCAGTAAAACTTCGCAAAACATGCCTTGCATTTCTCCTTGGAATATACGCTGCAGCCCCGAAATTCATCGGCAATCTCAGGCTTTGTAATTCCCTCGTCCACATTTCCCATAAGAAATTCTTCCTGCCCCACAAACTGATGACAGGGATATAAATCCCCCCATGGCGTGACGGATAGGTACTCCGTACCTGAACCGCATCCGGATAAACGCTTTGAAATGCATGGCCCGCCTTCTAAGTCTATCATAAAATGGAAAAAGTTGAAACCTTTTCCCCTCTTTTCCCTCTCAATCATAATTTTTGCCAGCTTATCATATTCTTCCATAATCTGCGGCAAATCTTCCTTGCGGATTGCATAAGGGTCCGTCTCTTCCCCCACCACCGGCTCAATGGACATCTGCTTAAATCCAAGATCTGCAAAATGCAGAATGTCGTTGGAGAAATCTAAGTTGTTCCGGGTAAATGTGCCCCTGACATAATACCGCTCCTGATTCCTGCTGTCCGCCAGTCTCTGAAACTTCGGCACAATCAGGTCATAACTTCCCTTTCCGTTACGGAAGGGGCGCATCTTATCGTTGATTTCCCTCCGTCCGTCTAACGACAACACAACGTTATCCATCTCCTGATTAACAAATTCCTGTATCTCATCATTTAACAGCACGCCGTTCGTGGTAACCGTAAAGCGGAAGCGCTTGTCATAACGCTCTTCCTGCTCTCTGCCATATACCACTAAGTCTTTTACAACCTGCCAGTTCATAAGCGGCTCTCCGCCAAAGAAATCCACCTCTAAATTTCGCCTGCCGCCAGAGCTGCGAATCAAAAAATCCAGTGCCTTCTTCCCCACTTCCAGACTCATAAGCGCCCGCCGTCCATGGTACTCTCCTTCTTCTGCAAAACAATATCCGCACGCAAGATTACAGTCATGAGCGATATGCAGACACATAGCCTTCACCACCGTTTTCCGCTGCTTAACAGCGTCAATCAGCGGTTCATATGTATCCGGCACAAAGAGCTTTCCATCTGCCGTAAGCTCAATCACATCATCCAGCGCATCCCGAAGCTCTTCTACCGGGTATTTAGCGCCAAGCGTACAGATAAGCATGTCCATAGCCTCCGGCTCTTCAAGCGTCTTAGCAGTATGATTCTCATTCTGTTCATTCAGCTTCTCAATCACGTCGTAACACAACTCGTCCACCACATGAACCGCCCCGCTATAGACATCAAGAACAATCCGATATCCATTATTCTGGTACTGATGAATCAATGTCCGTACCCCTTTCTATCTCATACATTATCTTCTTAATCATTATTTTCTTTTAAAGAAGCATCAGGAAAACAATGTACAGGTATTATCTAAAATTTTCTAACAAAACAACTACAAATCATATCCGAATACAACACCCGGACAAATCCGGTTATTCATATAACAGAAAGAAACAGCGACCATAAAAGCCGCTGCTTAGAGCAATTCTTTTAAACAATCCTTATTTCTTCTGTTCACAAACCTGATTGCCGACTGTACAGGAAGTCTTGCAGGCTGACTGGCAGGAAGTCTGGCACTCGCCGCAGCCGCCCTTCTTCAGTGTATTGTTCAATGTCTGTGTATTTAACGTCTTTACGTGCTTCATCTTAAACACCCTCCTAAATCATAATCTGATACCGCACCACTAAGCGCCGCCAATTCTCTTCCGCCGCCTGCGCTCTCTGTGAATAACGTCCAAAATGGCTCTCTGCCTGACGTTCACAGTATAGCATACTTATATTCTTTTGGAAAGTATTTTTTTCACACCCTTTAAGAAATGCCCTCTAAGAAATCATTCCTCCTATTGTTCCTCCTCCCGCACATAAGAGGAACGTCGTCACAAGGCCTGCCACTGCTCCGTCTAACGTCCGGTAGACGCCCATGGTAATCAGAATCAGCAGGGCAAAATATAGAATCCCCAGAATCAATCCCCAGAGAAATTTTCTGGTCTTTGCCATCTTTCCGATTGCAAGACCGCCTATCAGCGTCGCTGTGATATAGATTGCAATAATACCGGCCGATACTGCCTTTTCATCCATGTCCAACTTATACAGAAGCATTGCCAGCGTAAGCAGCAAAATCCCTGTCAGTGCATATGACAAAAGCAGCGACTTGAGTATCCATCCGGCTATCTTCGCTTCCCTTCGGTTTCTATCCATCTTACATTCCACCCCGCTATCAACTAGATTATAGTAATCCATATGACGGCGGACAGGAATTTATGCAGATATTTTGTTACTGCTCCATCTGGCGGCCCAGAAAGCCGGCCGCACAGACAGCAATCTTTCTTTCCGTCTCCCCGAACTTTTTCTTCTCGTCTTTATTAAGAAGTACCACCGCCCCGATCACATCTCCCTCACAGATAATCGGGGTAATTACTTCTCCGGTAAAGGAATCATCCTGCTCATTTATTATCTTAATAAATTTTTTATCGCTGTCTACAGCCAGAACCTCCGTACGTTCACTCATAGCCTTGCAAAGCTGCTTTGTAATATACTTATCCTGCATATCCTTGCGGCCGCTTCCAGACGCGGCAATCACCTGGTCCATATCGCAGATACACACCAGACATCCTAGCGCCTGAGAAATGCTTTCTGCATACTGTCTCGCAAAATTGGACAGCTCCCCGATTGGGGAATATTTCTTCAAGATTACTTCTCCTTCTCTGTCTGTGAAGATTTCCAGCGGGTCGCCTTCCCGGATGCGTAAGGTTCTCCGAATCTCCTTCGGAATCACCACACGTCCAAGATCGTCAATTCTACGTACAATTCCTGTTGCCTTCATATAATAAACCCTCCATCTGCAGATATTCATAATTAAGTAATACTATTATCTGTAAATGGAGGTATTTTATACCTGTCTCCTATCTAAATCCTGCAATGAATTTTCAGTTCAATATCTTACGCATATTTTTCAAGAAATTCTCTTTTCATTATCCGATGGTTGCATTGCCGGCAACATTACTGTCGGCGCTGGCGAAACTGACAGTGTGCGTTTTCTTACAAAGACTGCCAAAGCATTACAGGAAAAATACTGTCTGCGGATTACATCACCGCGCTTTTGAACATTGCGGCATCGTCCGCAAACAATCGATCATTTCCTGATTACCTTATCCTGATAATCAAAACATTCTTTTGCAATTACATTACTGAGAACGAGAAGGCAAATCAGGTTCGGAATTGCCATCATACCGTTAAAGGTATCTGAAATATCCCACACTAACTGAAGCTGCGTGGTTGCCCCTACAAATACAATGAGGGAAAAGAAAATCCGGTATAATGTATTTAGCTTTGTTGAACCCGCAAGATATTCCAGTGATTTCTCCCCATAATATTCCCAGCCGAGAATCGTAGAAAATGCAAACAGCGTAATTCCTATCGTTACCAGCCACCCTCCAAAGGTTCCAAGCCCGGTTTGAAACGCCGCAATCGTTAGGTTTGCACCGGTAAGGGCCTCTCCCGTGGTCGAATCAATCTGCCCCAGCATTCCGGATGACGCAATCGAAAGTCCGGTCATAGAGCATACTACAATTGTATCAAAGAACGTTCCCGTCATATTAATATAGCCCTGCCTGGAAGGATGGTCCGTCATTGCCGCCGCCGCCGCGATAGGCGCCGAGCCAAGACCTGCCTCATTGGAGAACACACCTCTGGCAACGCCCCAGCGCATAGCGCTGGCAATCACTGTTCCTGCCACGCCGCCTCCCATAGCCTCAAAATTAAATGCCATACCGAAAATCTGTGCCAGTCCCTCCGGAACATTCTCAATATTCAAAATGATTACCACAAAACCTGCCACAAAATACAACACCGCCATAAAAGGTACGACAACCGAGCACACCCGGCCAATGCTCTGGATTCCGCCCACCAGTACCAGAAACGCCGCAAATGTAAGAACCGCGCCTGTTATCCAGGTCGGTACGCCAAAAGTCGTCCGCACTGCACCGGAAATAGAATTGCCCTGTGTCAGATTCCCAATCCCAAACGATGCAAGCACTGCAAACAACGCAAATGCTACTGCAAAAAACCTGCCCAGACTCTTATTCTTAAATCCGTTCTGCATCGCATACATCGGTCCTCCGGCCATCTCGCCCCTGTCGTTCTTCTGACGGTACTTAACCGCAAGAACGCTCTCACCGTATTTGGTAGAAAGACCGAACAGCGCGCTAATCCACATCCATACTATGGCCCCCGGACCGCCCAGAACCATAGCCGTCGCTACGCCCACGATGTTACCAGTGCCAATGGTAGCCGCAAGCGCTGTCATCAGAGACTGGAACGGCGTAATATCCCCCTCGTCACCGAGGCTCTTCTCCCGTCTGGCAAACACCTGCTTCAGAGCATAACCCAGATTCCTCCAGGGAAGGAATTTCAAACGGATTGTAAGAAATACTCCCGTTCCCACCAAAAGAACCAGCATAACCGGTCCCCACACAAAATTATTGACTGTTGACAAAACATCAGCAAAACTCATACTCTCTCTCCCTTCGATAAAAACCTTTTGCTTTTCCATACCTGATTCTGCTATATCCTGACATGGAATTATTCAATTTGCGAGCAAAAAAAAGTTTTTCCTTCATTTCCCATAAAACACGAAAACTCCGAAGCTGTTCCTGCTTCGGAGTCTTTCTTTATGGATTTGCATTGACCCGATTATCATAGCACATATACTACAAATATGCAAGTAAGAGATTCATTTCCTGCAAATACTGCGTAATAGTCTGTTTTAATTTTTTCATCCACTTGTATTTTATAATAAAAGTGCTATAATAGTCTTATGGGGATATAGCTCAGTTGGGAGAGCGATACGTTCGCAACGTATAGGTCACGAGTTCGAGTCTCGCTATCTCCATTATTTTTATTTCTCTTTGAAAACACTGGCTTAGAAGGGTGTCCCATATAGATCATAAGGCGTCGTCTGATAGACATAATAATTAACCCAATTCGTATAGAGGTTATTCGCTGTAGCCCTCCAGGTGAGCAGAGGCTTATTCTCCGGATTATCCTCCGGATAATAATTCTTCGGAATATCAATTAGAAGCCCTTTTCCTAAGTCTCTCTTGTATTCTCCATCCAGCGTCACCCTGTCGTACTCCGGATGACCCATAACAAATATCTGACGTCCATCTTCTGCCATTCCAAGGAACAGTCCCACCTCTTCCGACTCTGCCAGAATCGTAATCCTCTTATCCTGCCGGAGCTTCTCTATCGGCACGTCCGTATGTCTGGAATGGGGCGCCATAAATACATCGTCAAATCCTCTCACCAGCGGAATCTTCCGATTCATCACTCGGTGTGGGAATACTCCGAACAATTTATGCGGCATCTGAACTTTATCAATCCCATAATGGTAATAGAGCGCCGCCTGAGCACCCCAGCACAGATAAAGCGTTGAGGTAACATTCTCCTTCGTCCAGTCCATAATCTCAGTCAGTTCCTCCCAGTAGTCCACTTCCTCAAACGGCATCTGTTCCACCGGCGCTCCGGTGATGATAAATCCGTCAAATCTACGGCTTTTTACCTCAGAAAAAGGCTGATAAAACTTATTGATATGGCTGGTTGAAGTGTTTTTCGACACGTGGCTGGATACGTTAACAAAAGTGACGTCTACCTGCAGCGGCGTATTGGACAGAGACCGAAGTATCTGCAGTTCGGTATCCTCCTTTAGAGGCATCAAATTCAAAAGTCCAATATGAATCGGCCTGATATCCTGATGCATCGCTCTGTGTTCATCCATCACAAATATATTCTCATGCTCCAGTATTTCCTTAACCGGAAGATCATTCTGTACCCGAATCGGCATAACTATTCCTCTCTTTCTATATTAAATATTATCACTCTTCGAAGGCTCATCACCCTCCGTCTCTTCCTCTGTCTGCCTTTGCTTTCTCTCCAGAGTTTCCCTGGAAATCATATACTTTCCGCCGTCATCCACAAAACTGAACTCATCATAAAATTCTGAGGCCTCCGGCAAATTCTTCCTGTGAAGTCTTCCATTAATCACCATTTGAATAATATAATAAATAACTGCAAACGTCGGCACTCCGAGAAGCATTCCGAGAAATCCGAACATTCCTCCTCCCAGAAGAATTGCAAAAATCACCCAGAATGAAGAAAGTCCCGTAGAGCTTCCCAATATCTTCGGCCCGATAAAGTTACCATCCAGCTGCTGCAGCACCAGAATAAATATCAGAAAATAAACTCCCTTGATTGGATCTGCCAGAAGGATTAATACAGTGCTTGGGATTGCTCCAATGTACGGGCCAAAAAACGGAATCACATTTGTTACACCCACAATAACGCTGACCAAAAGCGTATAGGGCATATTAAGAATCGTCAGTCCCAAAAAGCATAACAATCCGATAATCGCAGAGTCAATAATCTTTCCAATCAGAAAACCGCCGAATATTTCATTCGCTTTCTGGGTAACATGCAGAATTATATTAGCATGGCGGGCATGAAAGACGGCATATGTAATCTTTTTGCTCTGTTTCCCAAACATTTCTTTACTATACAGCATGTAAATAGATACAATCACTCCAATCAGAGCATTGAATATCTCACCGACAAAATCAATCACTCCGGTAGTCAGTATCGTCATAATATCATTCGCCTGTTGAAAGAAATTGTTCTTTAGCCAATTCTCAAAAGTCTCTGTCGCCTCTTCCACAAATGTTCGGAGCATAACGCCAATATTCGAATCATCTTTCACAATCTCATTCAACTGATCCATCAGTCCGTTAACCTGTCTGGGCAGTGTAAAAACCAGACTTCGGATACTCTGATACAGCTCCGGTATCAGCAAGTTAAATAATCCTGTGATAATTGCAATCATGATTACAATCGCCAGCGCAATACCTGCTGTTCTGGATAGTCTCTCAGCCTTATCCCTGTTCTTAGTCCGCTTCTCTATTACAGGAATCAGGATTGCATCCACCTGCTTTACAATTGGATTTAGCAGAAATGCTATCAGCGCGCCATATAAAAACGGCTTCAGCACATCAATCGCTTTCGCAAACACACCTGAGATATCTGTAAGCCGCAGCAATGCAAAGTAAAATGCAATCCCCGCTATAACTACAACAAGATAAGTCATGCATTTGCCAAGCTCCCGCCTAAGCCTTGATGGATTCTGATTCCCAAGTCTTGGCCGATTGCTGTAATATCCGTCCGGAGTCTCTGCCGCTCTGTCTTTATTTTTCTTCTTTTCCTCTTCCATGCTGTACACTCCTGCCAACTACTTAATATTCGTTGTACCAGTATAGCATAAAAATAAGGATACGGCAAACCAATTTGCCATATCCTTATTTCCTAAATTCGTCTGCTATATCCAGATTAGCAGCAGGTAAAGGTCGCGCACTCCGTCTCCCTGCACTGACAGGCATTGCTTCCCTCCACGCTGATCTTACCAGCATGACACTGGCATTCATCATTATACATGCAGTCTACAGCCTCACAGTCAATCTTACTCGTCGGTGAAGCCTGACCTGCAACATTGCTGTAGGAATCTCCCTTCCGTTCTACAAAACTGTCACAGCAGGTCTCGGTTGCACGTTTCGCCTTGTCTCCACCAACCTGAATCTTGTCCAAATCACAATAAAATTCCTTATTGTGAGCGCAGGTCTGTACGGTACATCTTAATTCCGGCATTGCAAGATACCTCCTTTTCATAAAAAACTCAGGATTAGTATCCGCAATGCCGGATTTTTTATTCAGAATTTTTTAAAATCATCTTAAATCATTAATTTATTACCAGAATTACACCTGACGATAAATGATATCATCACGCCCCGGCCCATTGGAAATCATAGTAATCGGATATCCGATATGCTCTTCCACAAATTCGATATATCTGCGGCAGTTCTCCGGAAGCTCCTCATAATTCTTAATGCCGGAAATATCACACTTCCAGCCGGGAAGCTTCTCAAGCACAGGTTTTGCCTTCTCAAGCAAATGCGTTGTAGGAAATTCCGTCGTCACCTCACCGTTAATCTCATACCCCACACATACAGGAATCTCGTCCAAATACCCCAATACGTCCAGTACAGTAAACGCCACATCCGTCGCCCCCTGCATCCTGCACCCGTATTTAGAAGCCACACAGTCAAACCATCCCATACGTCTCGGTCGGCCCGTCGTAGCCCCAAATTCACCGCCGTCTCCGCCGCGTCTCCTTAACTCGTCAGCCTCGTCTCCGAAAATCTCACTGACAAAAGCCCCGGCTCCTACCGCGCTGGAATAGGCCTTGCATACCGTTATAATCTTCTTAATCTCATACGGCGGTATTCCTGCTCCAATAGCTCCATATGCCGCCAGCGTAGAGGAAGACGTCACCATCGGATAAATACCATGATCCGGGTCTTTCAGAGAACCTAACTGCCCCTCCAGCAGAATCTCCTTCCCTTCCTTCAACGCATTGTGAAGGTACAGAGACACATCACATACATAAGGCTCAACCATCTTCTTATATCCCTGTAATTCCTCATACAAATCCTCTGGTTTAATCTCCGGCTTATGATACAGATATTTCAGAAGCACATTCTTCTGCTCTGCTACCCGCGCTGTCTTTTCCCTCAAAAGTGTATCGTCAAATAATTCGCTTACCTGAAAACCAATCTTTGCATATTTATCTGAATAAAACGGCGCAATGCCAGACTTGGTAGAGCCAAAAGACTTGCCCCCTAACCGTTCTTCTTCATATGCGTCAAAATTCTTATGATAAGACATTACCATCTGCGCACGATCAGATACCAGAATCTTTGGCGCCGGTACTCCTCTGTCAATAATAGACTGAATCTCTTTAAATAACACCGGAACATCTAACGCAACACCATTTCCAATAATACTGGTAGTGTGATCATAAAATACGCCTGACGGCAATGTATGCAGTGCAAACTTGCCATAATTGTTAATTATCGTATGTCCCGCATTGGCTCCGCCCTGGAAACGGACAATAATATCAGCCTGCTTTCCCAGCATATCTGTAATCTTCCCCTTGCCTTCGTCTCCCCAGTTCGCACCAACTACTGCTTTAACCATAATGATTCCTCCTGTGTGCTATACATGTAAGAATAATTCATTTCCAATTGTAATGTCCTGTCGGACAGTTACTTTTATAGTATACTATATTTTCCCGTTTTTGTACATTATTATTTACATGAGCGGAGCAAATAACCGCAGTACCTGTCCTACAATCTTCGCACGAAACGGCCGGTTTTGGACCTCTGTCAAAGTGACCTTATGGCAGCGTTTCAGGGTATTCTGAAAATCCACCTCAATCGTCCCCACGACAGGATTATGATAAATCAATACGCCGCACTCAAAGTGCAGGTACAGACTGCGGTAATCCAAATTAATCGAGCCAACCGTCGCCGTATCGTCGTCCGATACAAATACCTTTGCATGCACAAATCCCGGCGTATATTCATAAATCTGAACTCCTGCCTGAATCAGTTCTTTATAAAATGTCTGCGCAACCGCAAAAGCATACCATTTATCCGGAACATGGGGCATAATAATGATTACTTCAATTCCACTTTTAGCGGCCCTGGTAAGCGTCGTAATCATCTCGCTGTCCAGAATCAGATAAGGCGTCATAATATGCACATATTTCTTCGCATGATTTAAAATATGGAAATAAACCTCCTCGCCTACATTCTCATTATCATATGGATGATCCCCATAGGGAATCACATAGCCTGTCCATCTGGTATTCCATGTTCTTTTCAGCGTCAGATAGTTCTCATAATTCTCTGTCTCCTTCACGTCAAGATTCCACATTTCCAGAAACATCATCGTAAAGCTCTGCACTGCGTCGCCTTTTAGCATCACCGCCGTATCCTTCCAGTGTCCAAAACGCTCTAACTCATTGATATCCTCATCCGCCAGATTCACCCCGCCGGTAAATGCCACCCTTCCGTCAATCACACATATTTTCCTGTGATCTCTGCTATTTTGTACCGTAGAGAGAAAGGGAATAATCGGATTCGACATCTTACACTGAATCCCCATTTTTCGCACTTCTTTATAATAGTTATATGGAAAATTCGCAATCGCACAGGTTCCGTCATACATAAACCGGACTTCAACTCCCTCCGACGCCTTCCGCTTAAGAATCTCTAAGACTGTGCTCCACATATGCCCTTCCGCAATGATAAAGTACTCCATAAAAATATATTCTGCTGCATTCTCAAGCTCCCTTACAAGCGCCCGGAACTTATCCTCTCCAAGAGGAAAATATGTTACCTCTGTATTCCGATAAGTAGGAAACCTTAAATAATCCGACAGATAGAAAGCCAGGTTCGCCATAGCCGGCTTACTCTCCCGAATTTCTTCAATAATATCATTCTCCTGAATCATATAAGGACTTTCTTCCAGCTTCAGGGTCTTTAATTTCTCTCCTACCCACCTTGTCCCAACCTGCAGTTCCACATAGATATAGAACAATGTTCCCACCGCCGGAAATGCCATGATGCATAAAATCCATGTCATCTTAAACGCCGGATTATCTTCTGAATTGATAATATAAATCAGAACACAGACGCCCAGTACTGTAAACGCCATATTGATATATATCGTATACTGTCTGAGCATACTAGTAGACACTGCAAGTATTGCAAGCTGCAGCAATATCATTAATAGAATCAATCCTGTACGACTGAATATAATCCGAAAAAGTCCTCCTTTGGCTTTTTTCAATCTCTTATTCTCCATATAATCTCCCCCTGTCTGAGTACCACTTCGCCTGTTTGCTTATCAAAGACAGTTTAGCACACTTTATTTCTTGTCTCAAGGTATGAAATAGGGTTCACAGGTTAGCCGATAATTCCCGGGTTGCTATTCGAGCCAGAGGCCGCTCATAGTAACGATTCGGGGCGGTATTCATACTTAACGGAGTGCTAATGTCCGTTATGATAAAGTTTGCTTCGCAAAATCGCCCCTCACTCCTGAATCATGTTTTCACGGAACAGTAACCACGCCGCCTGCTCCGGCGTGCGAACTGTAACACAACCCTTGCTTTTTTCCCTGAATGGTATTATACTACCCATATGCGAAACCGAAGAAAGGAGTTAAACACATGTCAAAGATTTTCAAACGTTTATTAGGATTAGTTGCAGTCGGAGGTGCTGTAGCAGCAGGAGTGATATATTACCTTAATAATTCTGAGAATAATGATGACTTTCTAGATGAATTTGACGATGATTTCGATTTAGACGATGATTTAAATCCGGCAGCCGAGAGAGAATATGTTTCTTTAAATACCGCTCCCCAGGCCGATACCGATGAGCCGGAAGCAGAGAAGAAAGAAGCGGCGGATGAAACAGATAACGCAGGGCCCGCTGCCGAAACCGGGACAGAGAAGGACGATCAGGCAGAAGACAGTTCAAGATAAAGAAGAAACTACAGATACAAAATCTAAGAAATCCAAATAAAACGTCAGGTAAAGGGGGAGACACTTCACATAAAGAAGCAGTCTCCCCTACATAATTACTCTTATCATATCTCTTCTTTTTCCTTCTTAGCCTTTGCCTGAAGCACTTCAGTCCGAAATACATAATTTCGAATCAGCGCCTCCGCTTTTGGCGACAATTCAACATACTGACAGCCATAACCATGCAGTCCTTCCCTGCGCACAGGCCGCATTTTCTGAATACGGGCGGTAATCAGCGGTGATTTTAATTCAGGAAAAATAACAGATAAAATCGTACCCGGCTGAAACATTTGCCTGGAAACAAATTGAAAGCCTCCAGTTCCAATGTCTTTAACTTTAACCGGTATTGAGACGGATTGCCCTTCCAAAAGCAGTGAGACACGAAAAGTCACATAAACCCGGAAATTCTTTCTCTGTTCAGGAATATCATTGGTAACGGCGCGAACGATATAAACAGTCCGGTTGTCAAACAGCCGGCAGGGATGAACCTCTTCCGACATGGTGTAAATAAACGCCCGAAAGTCATATTCTTTTCCCTCTGGCATCAGGAAAAAACTCTTCGGAAAATCTTCGGAAGGCTTCTCGGAAAAAACCAGAACTATCGTATCCAGACTTTCTCTTTTGTACTCTGCCTCCGTCAGATGTGTACAGTCCATATTGTAAAGAGTTCCATATTTCAAATCCTGCAAATCGCCCATAAATTATCACTCCCTCCTTACCTGCAAACAATCATTTCTATCATTCATTCTATCAGAGAAACATACCGGATGCAAGTCTGTACTAGAGCGTGTTTGAAAATTACTCTAAAACCTCCAAACTCTACAAAGTATTTCAGCCGCCTCCTTTATCTCTCCCTCCGACAAATTCGCATACCCCAAAAGCACAGTTCTTTTCTCCGTCTTATCTCCGATAATATAATCCGACAGCCCGTATACCCTGATTCCCCTTTCTCCCGCCCTGCATATCAAATCCGCCTCCGTCACATTCCCCTCGAAGCTTAGCAGCAAATGTACCCCCGCATATTCTCCGGAAATCCTGCACCTTCCTGCAAGCGGAGCGAGTCCCTTAATCAGCAAGTCATGTCTTCCCTTATAAAGCGCTCTGGTTTTGTTCAAATGCCTCTCATAATACCCGTCTTCTATAAAGCGCCTCATAATCAGCTGATCAACTACAGATACTGTCGAACTGATAAAACCGCATTTATTCCGGTAACTGTCAGCAAGCTCTTCGGGAAGTACCATATAACTCATACGGATAGCCGGCGCGATGGATTTCGAAAAAGTCCCCAGATAAATGACCTTCCCGCCCCTGTCATATCCCTGAAGCGCAGGAATCGGTTTTCCCTTATACCGAAATTCGCTGTCATAGTCATCCTCGATGATATAGCGTCCTTCTTCCTCATTTGCCCATTTTAGCAACTCCATCCGCCGCTTCATGGGCATCACTATCCCGGTAGGATATTGGTGGGAAGGCGTTACATATGCCACATCCGCCTCCGTTTCGCGAAGAGACGCAACTTTCATTCCATATACGTCCATACCGACGGGACATACCTGATACGACTGACTTACAAACAAACGATACGCTTGTTTGTAAGCAGGATTTTCCACTGCAATGACATGTTCTCTTCCGATTACTGAGCATAGAAGCATCAGCAGATAATCGCTTCCTGCCCCTACGATTACCTGCCCTGGATGACAGTTGACGCCTCTTGCCTGATACAAATACTTACAGATTGCTTCCCGGAACCCTCTTTCTCCCTGAGGATTTCCAAGACGAAACAACTCCACCTTGTCGTCCAGCAGAATTTCTTTTGACAATTTCCTCCATGCATTGTAAGGGAAGCTCTTTAAATCCACGCCGTTCGGCGTAAAATCAAATCTATAGCGCTTTTCTTTCCCCTCTTCTTCCTCCGCGCAGATTCTCTGCTCCTGTACAAGATGTACAAGTCCCTCAATCTCCGCCGCAAAAAATCCCCGGTAAGGTTCCGATTCAATATAGCCTTCGGAAAGAAGCTGTTCATAGGCAAGCTCTACCGTACTCCTGCTGACCTCCAAATGCTTCGCTAAAAGTCTGGTTGACGGAAGCTTTTCCTGATAAGCGATTCTGCCTGTCACAATATTTTCTTTAATATACTGATAAATCTGCTCATACAGCGGTCGTTTATCCTTTGGATTTAAATTCATTGTCAGTTCATTCATATCACACACATCATTCCATTCACAATAAAGTATCGTATTCCTGATATGTTCTATGGATTACTTCGGCAATTTAAAAGAACTTTTCAGTGATACGATTCGGTTAAATACAAGCGCATCCGGCGCAGAGTCCTTCGCATCAATACAAAAATAACCGTTTCTCACAAACTGAAAGCTGTCATATGCCTTCGCTCCTTCAAAATTCGGCTCCACATAGCAGTTCTTACGCACCTCAAGGGAATTCGGATTGAGATTCATGGATCCGTCTTCTTCGTTATAGACTCCTTTCTCCTCATCAATCAGATTCTCATAGAGACGGACCTCGGCCTGCTTCGCATAGGGAGCCGCCACCCAGTGAATGGTCCCCTTAACCTTCCGGCCGGTAAATCCGCTTCCGCTCTTCGTCTCCGGATCATAGGTACAGTGTACCGCTGTCACGTTACCTTCCGCATCCGTCTCATAACCTGTACATTTCACAAAATACGCCTGCATCAGACGGACCTCGTTGCCCGGGAATAAACGGAAATATTTCTTCGGAGGCTCAATCATAAAATCATCCCGCTCAATATAGAGTTCCCGGCAGAAAGGAATCTTCCTCTTTCCAAGAGCTTCATTCTCCAGATTATTCTCCGCCTCAAGCCACTCCGTCTCTCCTTCCGGATAATTGTCAATCACAAGCTTAATCGGGTCAAGAACCGCCATCATACGGGAACGCTTCATCTTAAGGTCTTCCCGGATGCAGTATTCCAGCATAGCATAATCCACAGAACTCTGTGCCTTGGAGACCCCGCACATTTCGATGAACATCTTGATGGATTCCGGTGTAAAGCCGCGTCTGCGCAACGCCGCGATCGACACCAGACGCGGATCATCCCATCCGTCCACAATGCCGTCCTCCACCAGCTTTTTGATATAGCGTTTTCCTGTCACCACATTGGTCAGATAAAGCT
>CATJPU010000148.1 GCA_949742505.1 uncultured Lachnospiraceae bacterium
CCCTTCCCATAGAGTTGCGCTTCTTCTTTCCCTATGGCATCCTCTCTCGGTTTGTCCGAAAGAACTATCACCATTCTTTTTTTCATATGAGTGTCGTATCTGAATTTTTTCAGCCGTTCATCTATTTCCGGATTATCTTCCATTCCGATTCCATATACATACATATCGTCATACTTTTCGGGGATTTCATCTCTTAATTCATACGCTTCATAAGACCAGTCTCTCCTGTCCACTACAGAAAAATATCCAAAACGTTGCAAATACGGTTTCAAATCCCTAAATACCAAAGCCTCATCAGTACTTCTCCCAATCTCTCTCGGCGCTTCATACAGTACGACTTCAATCGCAGGCTCAATCGTATCATCCCTTGTTGCCGTCATGACCCCCTGCGGTTCCTGTGGATTGACATAAACATCTGAGGAAAACTCCACATCAGTCATTCCTATGCCGTACACATAAAGCCTGTCGTATTTTGAATCCGGAATGTCCGATACCATCAGGTAATCATGATAATACCCGCCTTCAAAACAAATGGATAATCGGACATTCCGCGCTAAATATCTTTTTACCTCTTCAAATTTAATCGCCATAATAATCCCCCTGCACTTTTATTTCCTTTTGTAACATTTTTGCCAAATTTCTGGATAGTCTCTAAGATTCAAACAAGTTTCCTCTCTCCATGTCGGTTCTCCCCAAAAACGATAATCACAAATATTCCATGATTCATATTTCCTTCGGTAAAGATTGGATTTCCCGGCTGCTGAATCATAGGGCTTTTGTTTCGCTTCCCGACGGACTTTCTTATTGGCGCGTCTTTTGTTATACCTACTTTTATCGACTTTATGTATCAGTGTATGTTTATAACTGCGGCTCATTGTAAAACCTCTTTATATTGTGAGTGACGCTCTATAATCTCCACCAATGTACGCGGCTCGTAATCCATATATGGCATCATACATCCCACATTATAGGCCAGGAGGATGCTGTCCCCGGCTTTATCGCCAAAGAAAACATCGTTATTCATCTCCCACAGGCACTTTTGGAAATAAGATTCTTCGATTGAATTATGTACATGCCCATACAATAAGATAGAGCCATGATGCTGCTCTCTCCACATGAGCATCGGATAATGGCACAGAACCAGCTTCATATTATCACCATGAAACGTATCTCTCATTTCTTTATAATCGCAGATTTCATCGTAGAGCTGTTTATAGCGTAAATCTTTTATCGTATCATGATTGCCTTTGACCAATATCTTGCGCCCTTTCAATATCGATACAAAAGCAATCAGCTCTTCCTGTGTTCCGCGCATTGCCATATCGCCGAGAATATATACTGTATCCCTGTTCGTGATTTTTTCATTCCATTTTTCCTTAATAAAATTATGCATCTCTTCCATTATTTCAATCATTTTAGAATAATTTTCCGCCACAAATAGAAACGTCATTGTTTCCTCTATCTGACGGTTCACCTTGCCGAACTGCACGCGGGCATATCTTTCCCAGCTTTCATCATTATTGGGCAATTCAGCTATTTTTTCTTTTAGTTTTTCAGCTTCTTCTTTATAACTTTTATACTCTTTCTCCGTAAGCATATCAAAGCGGATTTGTAGCAGCTTCTTTACCTGATTACACCGCATATAAATTCCTCTCTTTCATAAGTAAACCGCTATTCTTCCTTCATCTTCCCTCTACAGGAATTTATAACATTCTCTCTGTTTTCTCGTTCAGTCATACCAGCAATAACATTCGTCTTCTTCCAGAAAAAGTTTGCTTGCCTTATGGTTAAACTGGGCAAATTCCTTCTTGCGAAAGGCTAACGGCTCTGTACGTGCCTCAAAGCCTTCTATTGAGACTCGGTAATCGATTCTTTCAGGGCTAACAGTATATCCGTGAAAAATCCAATTGTCCTCGTCCTCTCCTGCGCAGAAATCCATCATTTCCTTCACTGTAGGCGAATCATTTTGCCG
>CATJPU010000149.1 GCA_949742505.1 uncultured Lachnospiraceae bacterium
GAGCCCGCCGCGCTGCCCTGCAAACATGACACAGGCAATCGTTCCAGACTCATCCTTTAACGAAAAATATATATGTCCCGACGTATGATATTTACAGTTAGAGACTTCTCCTTTGACGTAAATCCGATTCAGCATAAAATCCTGGGTAAACATGTTCTTGATGTAGGTATTCACCTGTCTCACCGTATACACATTATTCGCCATCGCTCAATCCCCCTGCTTAATCCACAAGCCTGGCAAGAACACCATTAATAAAGGAAGAACTGTCCTCTCCGCCGAATCTCTTCGCAAGCTCCACCGCTTCGTTAATCGCAACGGAAACCGGCACGTCGTCATCCATCTTCATCTCGTAAACCGCGAGACGAAGAATTGACAAATCCGCCTTATTCATGCGCTTCGTCTTCCATCTGGCGCTCTGCTTATTAATCAGACTGTCAATCTCTTCCGCGTGAGCCGCTACGGCCTTCGTCTTCTCTGCTATATACTCCCGGTCCCGCTCTTCCGTAATCTCTTCCTGCTCAATGTAGAGCTGAATCTGCTCATGGAGCTCTTCCGGAGGATTAAATTCCACGCCAAACACCAGCTTGAATATATGCTCTCTTAGTTCTGTCCTCTTCACTTATACTTCCTCCGGCACATCCACTCCTGCTACACGGATATTCACATCGGCAACCTTAAGCCCCGTCATGCTCTCAATCGAAGTCTTCACCTTCTCCTGAATCCGGCTTGACACGTCAATCAAACTGTAACCGTATACCAGATTCAGTGTCAGAGTAACCGTTACAACACCCTCTAACACATCAAGTTTCACGCCCTTGGACGGAGACTTCATGCTGAGTCTTCCCTTCTCCTTCACATTACCGCCCATGGAGCCGACTCCCTCTACATCCATCGTTGCAAAAGCAGCAATCGAAGCCACTACTTCATCGGCAATCTTCACTTCGCCTACACTCTCTTCCTTCTGAATGGTGTATGTGCTTCTTTCTTCTTTTCCCATATCTCGAAACCTCCTGTTTGTTGGCCGTTATCAAAACTCACATTAAGATTATAACAAATTTATCCGCAAATGCAAACATTAAACTTCATTATTAACATAATTTCTGTCTGAATGGAGTACTATGACCGTCCAAATTCTGAGAGCGCCAGTCCTTCATTGCGCTCAAGAACCATGCGGATACTCCACTCATTTACAAAGAGCAGCAAAGGTCTGCCTTTTAAATCTTTAATTTTCTTCATATCCGACGTACCTTTAAGCTTATCCAGGTCCACATCCTCATTCTCAATCCAGCGGATATGTTCATAGGGCAGATTATCCAGACGGATATCCACGTTATATTCATTCTCCAGACGGTACTTTAACACATCAAACTGCAGTACGCCTACCACGCCCACGATGATTTCTTCCATACCTGTATTGTATTCCTGGAAAATCTGAATCGCACCCTCCTGAGCAATCTGGTTGATGCCTTTGATAAACTGCTTCCGCTTCATGGTATCCATCTGCCGGACCCTCGCGAAATGCTCCGGCGCAAAAGTGGGAATCCCTTCATAAGCATATTTCTTCTGGGACGCAGTCAGCGTATCCCCAATGGAGAAAATACCCGGGTCAAATACGCCGATAATATCTCCGCCGTATGCATTTTCAATCATCTTCCGCTCGCTTGCCATAAGCTGCTGGGGCTGGGAGAGTCTCACTTTTTTCCCGCCCTGAATATGATGCACTTCCATCCCCGCGTCAAAAGCCCCGGAGCAGATTCGCATAAAGGCAATCCGGTCTCTGTGGGCCTTGTTCATATTCGCCTGAATCTTGAATACAAAAGCCGAAAAATCCGGCTCTTGCATCGGGTCAATGGCTCCCTGGTCAGATTGTCTGGGCAGAGGCGAAGTGGTCATCCTAAGGAAATGCTTAAGAAATGTCTCCACGCCGAAATTCGTCAGCGCAGAACCAAAAAATACCGGCGACAACTCCCCGCGGCTCACCAGCTCCTGATCAAATTCCGCTCCGGCTCCGTCCTGAAGCTCAATCTCCTCCATGAGCTGCTCCTTCTGACCTTCCTCAAGAAGCATATCTACTTCCGGATCGTCAATGGCAATTGTTCTGACCTTCCCCGTCGTCGTGCCCTTCCTGGTATCCGAGAACAGTTCAATTTCCTTCTGATTCCGGTCATAGACCCCCTTAAACCGCTTGCCGGAACCAATGGGCCAGTTCACCGGACAGGTGGCGATCCCCAGTTCGTTTTCAATGTCATCCAGCAGTTCAAAGGTATCCAGCGCCTCCCGGTCCATCTTATTGATAAAGGTGAAAATCGGAATATGGCGCATGGTACACACCTTAAACAGCTTCCTCGTCTGCGCCTCCACACCCTTGGAAGCGTCAATCACCATCACCGCCGAGTCCGCCGCCATCAGGGTCCGGTAGGTATCCTCCGAGAAATCCTGATGCCCCGGCGTATCCAGAATATTAATACAATATCCTCCATAATTAAATTGCAATACCGAAGAGGTAACCGAAATACCTCTCTCCTTCTCAATCTCCATCCAGTCAGACACCGCATGCTTTGCGGTAGCCTTCCCCTTCACGCTTCCCGCCTGATTGATCGCCCCTCCATACAGAAGAAACTTCTCCGTAAGCGTGGTTTTTCCCGCATCCGGGTGGGAGATAATGGCAAAAGTTCTTCTCTTTTTTATCTGCTCTCTAATCTCATTCGTAAGCTCTGACATATCTGTAACACTCCTGCTATTTCGTAAATTTCCATCTCGCTTAATATACTCCGAATATCTATACTTTATGAAACGCCCGCATGGCCATTAGAGGTGCCCGAAGGGTATACCTTGTGAAACAGCCGAAGGGCCATATTAGAATAGACAATTGGTCAAATAGATTACAGTTTATTTCTTTTTCATTTATCGGCATATCGTTTCACCTCCTGGATAATTAAGAAAAGTGTTTGTTGCTATGCCCACATTGTAACATGTTTTAATATTTATTACTATACCTGAAACATTTTCTTACATACTTTGTGTAATCGTTCGTTACTGTCCCCATCCCCGATACGAACCCTTCCATCTCCGAATGCCGCCCCCCGCTCCCGCAAGAATCACCGCCCCCAAAAACGCCCACACCCAGCCCGGTATGTCATGGATATTATAGCACCGTACATTAATCCACATCTGATTAATCACTTTGGTCTGTTCTTCATCGAAACACACCATAATAGAAGACCTTGAAATCGCTTCCTTAGTCGGATACTGGGCAAACAACTGACGGTACGCCTGCTCGGTAGGCGCAGTGACAACATACTTTCCTTCTTCTCCGTCCTCGGAAAAGAAATAACCCAAATCGTAATCCGTAACCTCTTCCTCTCCTTCCTCCGCGCCATAGCACCAGTCTGCATACTCCAAAATACGCCCGTCCTCTCCCCCGGAAATTACGGAAGTATATCCGATGTAATACATATTCCGAATCGCATTATCCGCTCTGGAATTGAAGTTAATAAACGCTTCCGCCGCGTGCTGTTTCGCCGCATCCTCCCTAATCCCGTCTTTTAACATCACCCATCCGTCAAAATAGATATTGGTCGATTCCTCCGGCACTGCAAACGCCAGTGTAAAGTCATCCTCATCCGCCTGATCCATAGTATAGACTGCATCTCCCGACCACTGATAATTCGCCACCACCTTGCCGGTTATCATATCTGCTTTACCTGAATCCGTCTCAAAGGAATAACAGTTATCCTTCACATCCTGCAAATATTCCTGAACCCTGTCAATGGTTTCCGGCGACGTATCATTCATCTCAGCCTCTAACCTCTCCAAATAATCCGGACTGTTCACAAATTCTTCCGACGTCAGCAACTCGGATTTCAGCGCGCCCACCGCCGCAAAGTAAGAATCCCGCACATTATCCTTGATTGTAATCTGTCTGCGGTGGGTGGGACTGTTCAGCACCTTCCAGCTCGACGCTTCCTCTTCGCTAACTTCCTCCGGGTTATATACAATTCCCGTAATTCCCCACATATACCCGGCTGCGTAATCCCCCCATTTTTCCCCCTCTATCTCATTACTTTCAAAAATAGAGCGGATATAGGGCGACACGCCGTTAATATAGTAATTACTTTCATCTTGCGTATCAAAAAACTTCTTCGACAAAGGCAGAAGTCTTCCTTCCGTCATCAGCTTCATAATCATATATTCCGACGGACACACCAAATCATAGGTATCCCCCAGCGTCAGCATATTATACAAATCCTCATTGGTTCCAAAGGTAGAATACTCCACCTTCACCCGGATTCCATAAGTTTCATAATACCATTCTTCAAAGTCTTTTATGATGGAAGACTCTCCAATCACATCTCCACTGTCCAAATCAATCGTCTCTTCCTTGTCCCAATCCCCCAGGTCAATATATTCCTCCCAGTTACAGACCCTTAAGACAACTTCCTCATCGCTCCCTGTGTCCGCATTGACCTGGATTGAAAAAAACGGAAACAGAAATACCAGCACACTGCACGCAAGGAGGACGGCCACACCTCTTTTTTTCTTTTCTGTCATCATACGCTGTTCCTTTCCTTATTTCTTTTTTCTGCCCGCACATTCATCACCACTACAAACAGTGTAACTGCAAGAAACAACACCGTAGACAGCGCCCATAAAGCCGTTTTGATCGTCGTCTGCGCACCCTTCGTCGCATTCACCACATAAGTGCTGATGGTGTCAAAGGTCGCTGGTTTCGTATAAGTAGCTACAAAATAATCATCCAGAGACAAGGTGACCGCCAGAGCAAATCCGGATACTATTCCCGGCAAAATCTGCGGAACAACCACCTTCACCAGCGCCGCGGCCGGCGTAGCTCCAAGGTCCAGCGCCGCCTCGTATATACTGGAATCCATCTGCTTTAACTTCGGAATCACCGACAGGAACACAAAAGGAGCGCAGAGCGTCACATGTCCCGCAATAAGCGGAACAAAGGTATCTTTGCTAACCCCCAGCACGACGACAAGCAGAATACAGATGGAAAATCCGGTCACCACGTCCGCATTGACAACCGGCACCTGATTCAGGGTTGTAATTGCCGAAGCCATTCCCTTTTTGGAATAGAACGCGCCAATCGCTCCCAGCGTACCCAGAATTGTCGCAAGCGCGGCGGCGGACAACGCCAGTGCAATCGTTCCCAGAATCATGCGCACCAACTCAGGCGTCGTAAAGAGCGTCACATAATTTTCAATGGAAAACTCCCGGAATGTTCCGATATTTGAGGCGTCTGTAAAACTGTATACCGAAAGCACCAGAATCGGCAGATACAGAAACAGAAGAACAACAACCACTACCGCGCTTTTCCATATCTTATGTATCACAACAACGTCCCTCCCCTCGTATTTTCCTCCTCCATCCCGCTGGTAAACAGCGTAAACAGACAGATAACCGCCAGCAGAATCAACGCAATCATAGAGCCGCCATGCCAGTTATAAGCCGCGAAGTAACTTCCAATCAGACTTCCCATAATGTAAGTACTGTTGTACAGCATATCCAGCACCACATAATTGGTCATGGCCGGCAGAAATACCATAGACACTCCGCTTATAATTCCAGGCAGCGACAAAGGCAGCGTCACCTTGAGAAATGCCTGCGCCTCCCCCGCTCCCAAATCTCTGGCCGCCTCAAGCAGCGCCCCGTCCAGCCGGGAAATGGTCGTATAGATCGGCAGAATCATAAAGGGCAGAAAATCATAGCTCATACCGATCACCGTATTCAGAAACGGATGGCAGGCAAGATTCCCTTCCATCCAGGTAAGAATCTCCTTCAGAGCCGTAATCCGCAGGGAAAAATTAATCCACATTGGGATAATAAAAAGCATCATAAGCACCGATTTCGCCTTCAGCTTACTGGTTGCCAGAATATAAGCCGCCGGGTAGGCAAGAAGCAGACATACCCCTGTGGTAACCACTGCAATCCCGAAGCTGTAAAACAGAGTTCCAAGGGTATTCGGGTCGGAAAAAAATCCCGTTAAATTCGCTGTGGTAAACCGACCCTCCCCGTTGGTAAAGGCATAGTACAGCAAAACAAATAACGGCGCCGCCACAAACAGCAGTAAAAAGACTGCGTACGGAATCCCCAGAATTTTTCTGGAAAACTTCATCTTCTTCATGGTCTCCTCCTATCTTTTTACGGTAAAAGTCATCTTCTCTTCCGGCATCAGAAGACCCACCTGGTCCTCCATATTCCACAGATATTCGTCGTCCACCACAAAATCCTGCTCCAAATCCGTATGAATCACATAACTGTAATGGTCCCCCTTGTAAATCAGGTTACTGATATATCCCTGCACCAGACCCTCTTCTATCTCGTCGGTCATCCGAATATCCTGGGGCTGGATTGATACCATAACCCTGGTTTTCTGCCTGTCAATCTCCAATCCGTTAACATCCAAAACGCAGCCGTCCTCATCCAGCCTGCTTCCCGGAATCAGATCCGTCAGCCTTGCGTCTAACATTCTCCCATTATATTCCAGCTCGTAATTCTTATTAATCTCAGCCTTGAAAATATTCGTGTGATCCTCCGCCAGCATAATGTGAATATTATCCGGTTTCACCATAACGCCGACCCGGTCTCCCACTTTCGCGGAATTTACCGACTGGGCCACTATCTCATTTTTTCCGGACTCAACCGTAATCTCATAATGCATCCCCTTAAAAATCACAGAAGTCACAATCCCTCTGATGATTCCATGCTCCGTTGGGACCAGAATCACGTCCTCCGGCCGCACCACCGCCGTAATATGGGTTCCTTCTTCGATATCATCCACGCAGACGAATTCCCCGCCGCAAAATCTCGCTTTCAGCTTCCCAGTCATAATCCCGTTGAAAATATTACTGTCCCCGATAAAGTCAGCCACAAATGCATTCACCGGCTCGTTATAAATATCCTCCGGCGTACCAATCTGCTGCATTTTCCCTTCGGACATGACCACAATCTTATCCGACATGGTCAGAGCCTCCTCCTGGTCATGGGTAACGTAAATAAAGGTAATGCCAAGCTCCCTGTGCATCTCCTTTAACTCAAGCTGCATCTCCTTGCGCATCTTCAAATCCAGAGCTCCTAACGGCTCATCCAACAGAAGAATCTGAGGCTCATTCACCACCGCCCTGGCAATAGCCACCCTCTGCTGCTGTCCCCCGGATAAGGTGTCCGTCTTCCGGTTCTCAAAGCCCTCTAAGTCAACCAGCTCCAGCGCCTTCTTCACCTTCTTCTCAATCACACGTTTCGGCATCTTCCTCTGCTTCAGTCCAAACGCAATATTGTCAAAGATATTCATGTGAGGAAAAAGGGCATACCTCTGAAATACCGTATTAATCGGTCTCTTATTGGGAGGGAGACTGGTAATCGGCTTCCCGTTCAAAAGGATCTCCCCTTCGGTAGGAATGTCAAATCCCGCAATCATCCGCAAAGTAGTAGTCTTCCCGCACCCGGACGGCCCTAAGAAGGTGATAAATTCCCCCTGCTTTACCTCCAGATTAAAATCCGTCACCGCAGAAAATCCGTCCTCATAAGTCTTCGTAATATGTCTTAATTCAATAATGTTCGTTCTTTTATCCATCTCTCATCCTCTTTATACATAATAAAATAGCCGATTGGCCATAACCAGGCGTCACTTAGTGCATTTCATGATACAACGCAGCGCCCTTTATGCAATAAGCCTTGCGGCTCATGCACAGAACAAAAGTGTATTTCACTCCCGCGTACAGCTGCGCATCCACCTGAAGGGTTAAAACGTAGGCGGCGTACTGACCCAGATAAACTTCGCCGGCATGCTGTCCGGATTCTCAATCCGGTGCTTCCGCTTCGCCGGGTAGTAAAAGCTCTCTCCCGTTTTCACCTGATAAATCTTATCTCCCAGATAAAGGGTAAGTCTGCCGGATATCATATAGCCAAATTCCTCCCCGTCATGGGGTTTATCCTCAAATAAGCTCTGATACGGCTGTACCGTCACCAGAAGGGGCTCCATCTGGTATCTCTGAGCAGTGGGAACAATCCACTGGATACTGTTCCCCGCCTCGTCCACCTTCTCAAAAAATCCTTCTTCCGAAAAAACAACATGCTCCTCTTCCGTCTCTTTAAAAAACTCGGAAGCCGTCGTACCCAGACATTCAATCAAATCCAGAAGGGTCACAACCGAAGGCGAGACCTGCCCTCTCTCAAGCTGGGAGATAAATCCCTTGGTAAGCTCCGTTCGGTCCGCCAGTTCCTGCTGGGTAAATCCATTTCTATTCCTCAAATCCCGAATCTTCTTTCCAATATTCTCATTCACATAATCAATCTCCATAAGTTTCCCGGTTCCCTTCCTTCCGATTCACAATATTTCTAAACTAAAAATCATTTTTTACTAAACTTTTAGGCTGAATTAATTATACTCTTATTAAACTTTTTGTCAATTATTAGAACTATCTTTTTTCTGATTTTTCTATTCTTTACACCCTCATATTTCTTCTAAAAAACCGGATTTTTTTACAAAAGATTTATAGATTTCTTTCTGACATACCTCCGAGACGACATGCGTATAGGAAAAAGACGGTACAGCCCATGTAACCGGAACCACACCGCCTAATCGTAACTCACTTCCCTGCTATAAAAACAGATAATTTGTTTATCTTTACTCTTTTGTTATATCAATATCATTAGTCATTATCAATGATTCCGTTGGTAAATGCCTGATGGAGAGTTTCCCTCGGCGAGCCAATTGCAAAATCAAGTACTCCAAGCTCCTTAATCAATATATCCTTCATCACTTTCCACGAAATGTCAAATGTGAGATTAAAATTCAAAACGGTTCCCTCCAGCACAAAGTCCGCTTTGGGGTCTGCGTTCAGACTCTTACTCAGATTTTTCAGACTCTTACAAAATGTATGATAACGATTAATATATTTGCTTCCCATATTTTCTGATATCCTCCAGCAGAAATTCATCGTTAATACTGTCATAGTCAAAAATATCAATTTTCCGAAGCGTGTCGATCTCCATAAGCGCCTCTTCCAGCCCTGCCATGTCTTCACATCCAAACACAACGAAATCTATATCGCTCGTCGGCGTTGCCGTACCCGTAGCAAAAGAGCCAAATAAATCCAGCCTCTTTACGCCATTGGCCCTGCAAATAGCCGCAACCTTTTCAATTACTTCAGAAACAGGCATAACATTCATTCCCCTTTTCCTCCTTCTTTCTGAGAAGAAACGGCATAGCCCTATAAGCTACGCCGCTTTTAAAAACAGTTCTGACGCCGTCTTATCATTGCTTCCCTTTCACGCAAGCTTTTACTCCCGGCTAACTGTATCTCTGCTTAAAACAATACCCCCATCGTAAGAATAAAATTCAAAATCCACATGCCAATTGCGACAACAATGCCTATGATACTCAGTACCTTCCCCGCAGTCGCCATACCTGCTTTCGTAGAACCGCCGCCCATTCTTGCCCTTGAAAATCCAAGGCACCCGAACAATATTCCAAGAATCGGAATAAAAAATCCCGTTACCACAGCCAGGATTCCGAATACCAGCGCCGCCGTAGCCGCTCCGGTATTATCCGACGTCTGAACCGGAATCGGATACCCCTGAGGCGTCTGCGCCCCCTGCGGCAGCGGCTGTCCAAGCAATACCAGTAACTGCTCCAGGCTTTCCCTGTATGGCTTCTTCTGCAGCGACCCCACGAATCCTTCCAGATTCCACTCGCCTCCAAAAGTTCCCTTCATCCATGCCTCCAGATGGAAGACGCCGTTCATGTATCCCCATTTCAGATACTTATACCCTTCTATCGCGGCGTCGCCAGCCCGAAACGCCGGCTCCCCCTTCCAGTCAGACATCATAAACCCATTCTTTTGCAGGTAATCATCCATGATAAACTGAACAAAATCATTCGGTTTATTTAGGACCACCTCTCTCACATATCTTGCCATTTTCTCTCATTCATTCCTTTCCGGAGCCTGATATAACCTTTCATCCATTGTCCGCCATACCGGTCCGTCTTTTCTTTCACAATACTAATTTAGCATAACCGGATTACAAATGCAAGAATGATGTACCGTTTGCACACGATAAACGCATGAATGTTTAATTCCTCCCAAATCCAGAATTGTTACTTTTTAAATGTTCATCAGTTCTTCTATAAACTGTGCCGGTGCAAAACTTA
>CATJPU010000150.1 GCA_949742505.1 uncultured Lachnospiraceae bacterium
CATGGCGATTTAGGAAACTCTTACCGCACCAGACAGCCGGTCATGGATGAAATCATGATTCGCTTTCCCAAAACATTAAAGCTTGCCGTCCTGTCTTTGTCTCCATCCATGCCTGATTACTACGGCTGTCAAGTCCGGAGACGCCTATTCCGCCACCTGTCAATCACCGGCGGATGCAGTTCAGAACATACGCCGCGACAGCGAACGGGCATTACAGCAGGATTTATCAAACGCCCTGATTCAGTTACCTGAATCCTTTGAAGTGGAAATCTGCTTCAAAGAACACGCGCACTCCGCAAAACCGTCTTATTATCCGGGAATGAAGCGAAAAGATACTCATACGGTCATCTTTGAGACAAAGGACTACTTTGAGGTTCTCCGTATGATAAATTTTGTTCTGTAGCAGTTCCCCGCTCAGAACAGGCGCCGGGTAGCCAATCCCAGTTAGAGAAAGGACTCGAAATGATACCATTACCAGAAAATTTTGAAACATACAGCGAAGCCAGAAAAAAAGGCTTCCTCAAAATAATGGACATGAAACGGCAAGTCGGAAAAAAGGTGGTCGGCGTCTTCTGTTCCTATACGCCGGTGGAACTAATCTCTGCGGCAAATGCAATCTATGTCAGCCTATGCGGTTCCGGCGAAGAGGGTATTTCCTCGGCGGAAAAGCATTTACCCGGGAATCTCTGCCCGCTGATTAAATCCAGCTACGGCCTGGCGCTTTCTGACGCATGCCCGTACTTTTACTTTTCGGATATGATTCTTGCGGAGACTACCTGCGACGGGAAGAAGAAAATGTACGAACTTATGGGACGGTTGAAGCCGACCCATGTCATGCAGCTTCCCCACAACGCGGACAGTGAAGCAGCGGAAGACTTATGGCTGTCCGAAATCTACCGGGCCAAAGAAGCGCTGGAGCATACACTGCACACTGCTATTACCGAAGAAGCCCTCCGCACAGCCATACACCAGAAGAATCTGGAGCGCGCCGCCATGGTTCGCCTGTACGAAATCGGCAAACTCAAACCCTGCCCCATATCCGGCTATGAGTTAAGCACGATCATCGAATCAACTGCTTTTATGTTCAGCGGCAATCAGAAACTCGCCGCCATGGAATCAAGAGCAGAAGAATTAATCAACGAATACGAACAATCTTACAAAGGAAAGCCTTCCCGCCCGCGCATTCTCATTACAGGATGTCCCTTTGACGGAGTCCGGGATAAAGTAATTAAAAAAATTGAAGCCCTGGGCGCACAGGTAGTAGCTTTTGAAAACTGTTCCGGCCCCCGGACACAGCAAAGCCTTGTAGACGAAACCATCAACCCTTACCGGGCGCTGGCCAGACGATATCTCGGCATTAACTGTTCTGTAATGACTCCCAATACCGGGCGTTTCGAAGCGCTGGAAACAATGATTCGGGATTATCAGATTGACGGCGTGATTGAAATTATTCTCCACTGCTGTCATACTTATGCCATCGAATCCCAATTAGTAAAAGAATTTGTGACAGAACAGCGCCGACTGCCATTTTTAAGCCTGACCACCGATTATTCTACATCGGATTCCGGACAGATTGCTACCAGAATCGGCGCTTTCCTTGAAATGATTGATACGATTCCCAGATAAATACTGGGAGCAAATCCATAAACCATGTGAGCCATACAGTCAAGAAATAAGCATATCCGCCAGAGTTCCATACTTTTCAGCATGTGCTCTCCCATGGGATATGCTTATTTTTTTACAGAATTTATTTCAGGGCGCAAAGGATAAATTCACAACGCGATCAGCAACCCATTTCTTAATTTTGCAGAGACGATTCTATCTCTGCATAAAAGTTCTAAAATTCCCCAAATATATCCTTAAAAATATCATCGCCGTACTTCTCATATAACTTTGCTACAAAATCATAACAATAATTATCATCTCTCTGAGAAATTACCACAATATTCATTATCCTTTTATCCAAGACTAAGGTATATACCACCCTTATTCCAATTCCTTTATATTTTATTTTAAAAAATCCGGTTAAATCATTACCTTTTTTATTTCCTAATGGCTTTCCATAACCATTAGGACTTGGCAATGGCATTTTTGATACCTTTAGAATACCCGCTAATACTTGTTTTCGCACACTTCCCTCAATTTTCTTAAAGTCCTTTTTTGCTTCATCAGTTATACGTATATTCCATGCCATTATTCAAATTCCACACTTTCAGATAATTCTTCTAATTCTTCCATCGAAAAACCCTGTTCATTCACAAACATTTCAAAAGAAGAGGACTTATCATCCGTTCTGCTTTCTGCCATCTTTAATAATCTGATATTTTCAATTTTTTCCAGTAATCTCTCCAGTCTATTAAGCTTTTCCTGCGTATCTCTATATTCTTTTACAGATAATAGCACTGCTGTTGGCTGATTATTTTTTAATATAATATATTCATGATTATTTTCCGATACATCATTAAAAATCTTCCCCGCTTTTCCCTGACTAAAATCTGATATTGGAACAAGTCTTTCTGTTAAGTCTAACAAAGCTGCATTCATACCATAATACCCTCCTTCACTGCTTTTGATTATATATTACTTTTTTATTATATGCAATATTTTCATTAAAATTTTACATATTTCAAATTAGTAAATAAGGTTTCCTATATAATAAAAAGTAAGCATCTCTACCCTCTGAGGTTTTGATGCTTACTTTTTGTATTCTATAGTTCCTGTATTTTTCCTACTCTTCACTCATATATTCTCTGTAATCCTCTTCACAGGAGAACAGCATATATCTTCCATTCACATATCCCATATATCCATCGCTCACCACATAACCTTTCATCTTTTTCTACCATCCTTTCTACATCTTTTTATCTTCACGCCTGTAAATGGCATTCCTTTTGATGTATTCAGAATAGCAGATAAGCTGTCCCATTTTCAGGACAGTTCTATGTCTTTGCAAATATAATCTGATTGTTTCCTGATTTTATCGTTTACTTTTTATCGCTTGTTTTTTTATCGCTTGCTTTTTATAATTCAAAAGTCAGCGATATCTAGAGCGTGTTTGAACTCACCGAAAGGCCCCGAGGATACCTGCAAAGCAAATATCCCCGGGGTCATCATCAATCCCTCTATTTTTTAGAATTTCAAGCAGAATTCCATTTTCCTGATTTTAGAAAACCCCGCACATTTTGAGCACCCAGTATATAAGTCCCAGCACCCAGCTTGTAAAAATCCCATACAGAATCACCGGCCCCGCTATGGTAAATATCTTACATCCGATACCCATAACCTGCCCTTCCTTCTTGTACTCAATCGCAGGAGCCGTCACTGAATTGGCGAATCCCGTTATCGGAACCAGCGCTCCGGCGCCTCCCCATTTGGCAATCCGCGGATACAGATTAAGTCCTGTAAGAACCGCAGACAGAAGAACCAGTATCATAGCGCACCAGCCGCTTGCGGCGTCCTTATCAATTCCCAGTTTTTCACAATAATTTAAAATCCCCTGCCCAATTATACAGATGATACCGCCTGTTACAAATGCCTTTATCATATTTAGCGGAAGATTATGCACCGGAGTCTTTTGTTTCACATAATCTTCATATGCTTTCTGTTCCTGCTCTTTTGCTTCATCCATTGTTTCTCCTCCTTACCTGCCCCATCTCTGATAGAAAAATAACAGCGAGCCTGCACACTTTCCAAGCGCCGTCCCTAAAATCACCCATGGTATACACCGAAGCAGTTTCGCCCTTCTTACAAAAATCGGAAACACATCCAGCATTTCCGCCAGCGCCATTGCCCAGCATCCGGTAAATATGCCCGCCAGAAGTCCAAATACAGGAAGTGTCCACCCGGCGCCGGGTATATGCGGCTGGAAAATAATGAACACGTTGCCAAGGATTCCCCCCAGCGCAACCGCATCTTCATAGAGAAGCACATGTTCTCCCGTATGGGTGCGGTCTGCAAAGTCTGATATAACGCCAAGTCCTGTAATAAAGGAAAACAGTCCGCTTGCCACAATCATGCCGGAGCTAAGACCGATGATTATTAACAATATTTGTCGTACCCACATCAATCTCCTGCCCCTTTCTGGAATAATTTTCTACCAGCGTAGTCTGAATATCATTCTCGTACAGACGCATTTCCACCTCCATCGGCGTTGGATCTACGGAAAAGCGCTTCCGCCCAAAATGATTGAAGAATACCAGGATTCCAATAATTATCCCTATACTGTAAGTCACTTCCAGCAAAGTAAATCCATCCGACGCCCTGCCCATCAGCAATTCGTATATCTGATCAAATAATTTGCTGGTATCCACGTCATTGTTAAAAGCCATAATAGAAAAGGCAGAACCTGCAAATGATATCAGTACCACGCACGCCACTTTAGCCCAGTGTACAAACTGCCCTGCCGTCTGCTGGTTCTCATAGGTTACAATAATATCCTGCGCCCCTATATTCTGCACGCTCATTCCGGGATATTTTTCATGAATACACTCTATCAGCTTCAGCACAGATACAACCGTTCTGCTGTTATTGTGATGAGAATGCTTTGCAGAAGTTTCCGAAAATTTAAGAACCTTTATGGTCTTTAGCTTCGGCACAACCACCGGGTTAGCGCACTCCATCTGAACCAGATCTCCCAGCGTCGCATAGGGCCTGGTTACTTCCACATTGGCGTCACCCTTAATGTATATGGTCTCGTTTACTACCGCCATAGCATCGTTCCTCCCGGTATGGCAATCAGAGTACCTTCGCTAATCTGCGCCGCGCCCTTCACATCGTGAAAATAATATACCATACCGATAATCACCGCCGCCGTCACCACAAAAATCAGACATGCCCTGAGCCTTTTTCTCGTTTCCTCCATGAACGCCGCCTCCTTTCCATCCAACGTGTACGTTATATAATACAGATTTGCATAATTAACAGTAAATAATACAATGCTGTACTAGTATATATTTTATATTTAAATAATGTTCATCTTCTTCCCTTCTCAAAAAAATTTCCAATACTTAAAGCGCCTCCCGCATCCGTTTCAGTATCCGTTTCTCGGTCCTCGATACCTGCACCTGAGAGATTCCCATCATTTTTCCGACTTCCGCCTGTGTCTTATTTCCAAAATACCGCAGATAAATCAACTGCCTCTCCTCCTTTTCCAGACACTTTAAGAGTTCTTTCAGGAGCATATGATTTAATACTTTCTCCTCTCTGTCTTCTTTTTCTTCCAGCTTGTCCACAAGCTGGATTTCATGACCGTCTCTCTGATAAATCGTTTTATGCAGGGATTCAACCTCTGAATTTGCCTCCAGCGCCGCCGCCAGTTCTTCTTTATCAACTTCAAGCTTTTCGGCTATCTCCCAAAGAGAAGGCTCCCTTCCCCATTTTCTCCGCAATTCCTCCTGACAGGCGAATGCTTTGTATGCAAGTTCTTTTAAGGAACGACTGACTTTAATCATACCGTCGTCCCGCAGAAATCTCTTGATTTCCCCGGATATCATCGGCACCGCATATGTACTGAATTTCACATCATAGCTTAAATCGAATTTATCAATTGCCTTTAACAGTCCAATACTTCCAATCTGAAACAAATCTTCCGCCTCAGCGCCTCTGTTATAGAATCGCTTTACAATACACCAGACCAGCCCTACATTTTCCTCCACAAGCTGTGCCTTCGCTCTCTCATCCCCTTCGTGAGATTTCCTGATCAGAGCGATTGTGTGGTCCATAATTCTCTGCCCTTTCCGATTACTTTTTTCATCCTGACAGTGGTTCCCTTCCCAGGTTCGGACTCTACAATCACCTCATCCATAAATGCTTCCATGAATGAAAATCCCATACCGGAGCGTTCCAACTCCGGTTTTGTGGTAAATAACGGCTCCATTGCTTGTTTCACATCGGGAATCCCCACACCTCTGTCTGTAATCTCCAACCGTAAAGTTTTGCCTTCTATTCCGGCAAATATCTTAATTTTATTTACGTGATTTTCATATCCATGAATAATTGCGTTTGTTACAGCCTCGGAAACGGCGGTTTTCACATCCGAGACCTCTTCCAATGTGGGATTTAACTGCGTCATAAAAGAAGCTACGGTTACCCTTGCAAATGCCTCGTTGGCGGAGCGGCTGTCAAATTCCAGCTTCATCTCATTAGTCATACCATTTACAATTTCTCTCATTTTATTAATCCTCCTCATATATCTGCATAATCTTTGTCGCTCCGGACATCTTAAGTATCTTTTTGATTCGTTCATTTGCATGGGCCGCCCAGACTTCCCCGCCAAACATGCATATCTTCTTATATCTGCCCATAATTACTCCGATTCCTGAACTGTCGCAAAATTCCGTCTCGGAAAAATCAAAAATTACATATCTTACATGCCCCCGCTCAATTAGCCGGTCGGCTTCCCTCTTAATCTCTTCAGAATTATGGTGGTCCAAATCCCCCGGAAGATAAATCGTCAGGCAATTCTCCTGCACTTCATATTTCATAACATTGTCCCCTTTTTCTTTATATTTCCCCTGTGTCCGTCATATACGGCAAAATGCTTTTACGCGCTCTCGCGTCAAATCGAGCAAGGGAGACTTTCTCCCTACTCGCTGCGCGGAGCGCACGTTGCAGTAACAGCAATTTCATCTGTGCGCCCCTGCGCATAATAAAAGGATATGCAGTCTGCATACCCTTCTCTTTCGTATCCTGTTCGATTTTCATCAGTATTCTTCATCATAGTAATCTTCGTCATAGTCCTCAGAATCGTCAGAATCATCTGTATCATCTTCACTCTTTTCAGAGGTATCTACATTCGGATAATCCTTCTCTACCCGCTCTTTCCACCGGGCCGCATTGTCTTCATCGCCGCTCGCATTATAGGACTGAGACAGCAAAAACATCGCGTTGCCCTCGTCATAGCCTTCGTCAATCTGCATCAGCATCGTCAAATTTGCAATCGCATCGGTGTAATTGGCTACACTGTAATTCTCTCTTGCCGCATAGTAGAGCGTCTCTCCGTAACGCGGAAACAAGGTTCCTCTCATCTCATCGTACCGCTCTCTGCCCAACGCTCCCAGCGCGTCAGGATTCACTTTCAGTATCTGCTCTACCATAGCGGAATCACTGATATCATCGTTTAAGAAATGCGAGTACATCTCCATGACAATCTCATAACTGTCCTTGGTAGAGGCGGCCGTCTGCTGTGCATTCTCCGTCTCCTCACTGGTAGCCCGAAAGCTCTCCAACTCCGTTTTAAGAGCAGCAATCTGTGCTTCTTCTTCTGCAATCTTATCGCTGAAGTCTACCACCTGCTTATTGGTTTTTGCAGAGACCGACTTATTAACAGCCGGCATAATCAAAAACCACATAAATGCGATTCCCACAGCCACTCCAATCAGAATATTGACAATCGTCATCCTGCCGGTATTTTCTTTCATTACCATGGAAGCCGGCTGAATAATAGTCTCATTTCCTATACTATATGTAACGGTCTGAGGTTTTTTCCCTGACTTTTCCGTACTTTCCCGTCTGCGGCGGCGGCTCTGGGTCAGCTCGTGCATATACCGTAAGGTTAATTCGTTGGTTGTATCCAGTTTATTGGCTTCCTTCAAAACCTGTCTGGCTAAGCTGTACTGCTCTGTATGAAGATACAAAAGCGCCAAAAGCTGATACGCTCTTAGAAAACTTGGAACGGCGCTTACAACCTGTTTCAACTGTATAATTGCCAAGTCCTCCCCACCCTGCCCACAATACAGCAAACTCTGATTATACTTCCGAATCGCCTGATTAATCGTATCCAAATCAGCCGGATTCTGCTGTATCTTCTGTATATAATAACTGGCAATATTATCCTGTGGCTTTATGTTCTTGCTGAGTATCCACTCTACCAGAGCTTCTCCCACTTCTCCCCGCCCATAGTAAACCAGACCAAGAAGATTTCTTGCCGCAATATTCTCACTATTAAACTGAAGGCCCTTTTTTAAAGATGCGATTGCCCCCGACAAATCCCGAATCTTCGCCTTTTCAAGCCCGTCATTGTACCAGTAGTTGGACTGATAAACCAGTTTTTGCGTATATTCCATATAATCTCCATAATCCTTCTGTCATTCCTGTATCACAGTAACCTATGTCCTCTACTTATTCGTCTGCTCAATAACCTCTCTCAGTAAATCCGTCATATCGGCAAGGTCTTCCTGATATACTGCTTCCTCAATATCCTGCACCTCCAGACATGGCTGAAACCGCTTCAATTCCTCTTCAAAATTCAGCATCTTTGTCTCCTCTCTGCTACGATGTACTTGCGCCAGACGCACTATAGTATACTATCTTTCACCATCCCTGCCAGATACAGGGAACCAAGACAGTATACATTCCCTTGTTCCTCTTTGTAATCCATCGCCGTTTCCCACGCCTGATGGAGTTCTTTTCTTTCTAATACCGGCCGTTTCGTATATTTCCGGAAAATCCCTGCAAGCTCCCCGGCAGGAATCTTCCTCTTATCGCAAACCTCTGTGACAACATAAGCCTTCGACGGAATCCGGCTGCAAAGCTCTGCAATCATGGTCTCGTATTCCTTATCGCTGACTGCCGCGAACAGAATCACCGGCAGCGTCTGTTCTTTTGCTCCTTCTGCGCCCCGGCGCTCTTCCTCTTCAAGCGCCAGCACACTGTCACAGAACGCCTCTATCGCTCCCGGATTATGGGCCCCGTCTAAGTATACGCCTGGAAGAACCTCTTCCATCCTTCCTTCCCATACAACATGAAAGAGAGCTTCCCGCCAGCGTTCATACCGCGCCTTCCCGACAGGCCCGTCCATAATCTGCTCCATTGCCGCAATCGCAACAGACGCATTCATCATCTGATAAATTCCACAGCTCGAAAGCTTCCAGACGATATTATCATCATACGCATTTCCCCTGCAAAATGCAATATATTTGTTAGTAATTTCCCGTATTTTGAACGCATGATTCGTGATTTCTCTACACCTGCTGCCCTTCATCTCCGCCTGGCTGCGGATAACCTCAGAAGCCTCTTTGCCGCTTCCGTCAAAGATAAGAGGAACTCCTTCTTTGATAATTCCGGCCTTTTCCGCTGCAATTGCAGCAATTGTATTTCCCAGATACTGAGTATGGTCGAGACTGATAGAGGTAATAATCGTAAGTACTGGTTCCCTGACTGCATTGGTAGCGTCAAGTCTGCCCCCAAGACCTGTTTCCAGAATTATATAATCCAGCTTCATATCCTGAAATACAATCATGCCCATTCCAAATAAAAACTCAAAATAGGATGGATGAGCGAATCCCTCTCCGCTCATCACATCCACTTTATCCTTCACTCTATGAAATGCTTCCAAAAACACCGCGTCAGAAACCGGCTCTCCATTCTGACAAATCCGCTCATTCATCTTCACCAGATGGGGAGATGTGAAAAATCCCACCTTCTTCCCCTCTGCCATCAGCATTGCCTGTATATAGGCACAGACAGAGCCTTTGCCGTTGGTTCCCGCCACATGAATGACTTTCTGCCCCTCTTCCGGATTCCCCAGCGCCCTGAGAAATTCTCTGGTGTGCTCCAACGTATGCTTTTTTGTAAATTTGGGGATTTCCTCTATATAATGAACCGCTTCTTCGTATGTCATCATTCTTACTCTTCATCCCTCTTTGTGGTTTCCAGCCATGATTTGCCCGGAATTCCAGAGCCCGTTCCTGGCTGTTCTGTCAGCTTTCCATCCTCGTAGATATATTCACAGGAGGTTCGGAATACGGTATTACTCGACCCAACCTGACTTACTGTCAGCACATCCCCTTCCGCAAGCTTTGTTTCAGGAAGCTCAATTCTTGTATTATTCAGGAAGCTGCTCTTCTGTTTTTCTCCGTTCACATACACCTTACTGCTCTTGGTAAAATTCTGCCCGTACAGACTGTATCCCTCATCCAGATGGACAATCAAATCCGTTACCTTCGCATCCTTAACCCCCATCTGCATATGCCCCTCCGTAATCGGCGGTTTCCCGTCATATACGTACTGGTTTCCGTACAGAATATCATACTGCAAAAGCTCCAAATCCGCCAAATAATCCCTGGTCTCTCTGCGCTCCATGTGGTAATTAAATACCGTCCCCGCATGGATATTCAAACGCTCAAAAACATCCGCCATAATCTGGTAAGCAGGAACATTCCGGTCCTCTTTTTTCAGTCCGATATTATCCCAGATAACGTAATTCGTGTTATACAGATACCGGCTTTTCAAATCCTCCGCCTGAAGCCCCATGGTAGGCAGATGGTCCCCATAGAACACAATTACCGTAGGCTCGCCTCGCTCTTCCATGGTCTCTACCAGCTTGCCGGCAAACGCATCCATCTCATATACCTGATTCACATAGTATTCCCACTTATTCTTTGTGCCCTCGTCCTGAATACCTTCCACTTTAATCTTCGGTTCCTCGATTAACTTCTCTTCCGGATAGTCCCCATGTCCCTGTACGCTAATGGCAAATACAAAATCCTGCTGCTCAGTGGTATCCATTGCCTCCACAATATGCTCAACCAGAATCTCATCCTTGGCCCATCCATTCTCCGTCGTCTGGAGAATGTTCATAAACTCTTTGCTGGTAAATGTATCAAAGCCTGAATTATTATAAACTCTTGCCCCGCTGTAGAAATTTCCGCCGTTGTTATGAAGTCCATGGGTCCCATATCCCAAATCAGCAAGAGCCGTAGCCGCGCTCTCTGCCGTCCGCTCTTTCAAATAGGTCTTAAACGGATACTCTCCCGGTCCGAAAAAGCGCATATTCATGCCGGTCAGCACTTCGAACTCCGTATTGGCCGTCCCGGCTCCCACAGAAGGCACTTTAAAATACCCGGATGAATAATTCTCATACATTTCCCTGAGATTCGGATTCGCATCCTCAGAAGTCGTAAAAAATTCTGCCTCCGCAACGTCAAAATAAGATTCCAACTGCACAAAAATAATATTCGGAAGCTCCTCCGCCTCTCTGCCGGTTTCATTTTTCGTAATCTCACGATTGTTGCTAATCTTCTGAATCGTTTCTTCGCTATAGCCTACCGGCTCGTCAATTCCGGTATTAAAGAGGCTCGCCATAAAGCAGTATGGAAGCCCATAATCCTCATAAGCGAATGCAATATTTCCAAAATAATTGGAAATTACCCTCGCATCCAGCGCCGCCTGCGTGAGCGCTAAATACCCTGCAAAACTAGCTATCGTACCCGCCAGCGCCAGCCACCAGCGAACCTTTCCTCCGTACTGGCCGCCTCTGCGCCACATAGAAATAATCCAGACAATTACCGCTGCAATTCCAACTGCCAGCAAGACAAGCTCCATCGGATTAAAATAATTATTAATCAGGGAAACCGCATCCATAGCCACCTTTAAATCCTGTGCGTTAAACGGCGTAACACGCTTAATCAGCATATAACCGTTGCAGACGCCTAATACCATCCACAATACACTGATAATAATCCGCACAAATACCCTTCGTTTAAAAAAGTACACAACGAAAAATGTAGCAAAAATCATAAATGCATTGTAGAGAAATACAAGAGGCGAACCCGTCATGTATTCCCATGCCTGAAATAGCGAATGTCTGGATATCGCTTCAATCCCAAGGTTGATTACACACGCCAGCAGCGCGTGAAAAATGAGTGATAATCGGTTCATCCACAACCAGACTGGCTTCATCTTCTTCGCAAGCGCACTGTTACGGCGTTCTTCGATAATACGCGCTCTCCGCTCCTTATGCTCCCGCCTCCAGTTAATCACATCTTCTTTTTTCAGATTCTTCAGTTTATGAACGGTTCCCTTAACATCCGGCCTTTTCGGCATCCCTAAATGAATCTTTTTCATAATATCCCCTTGACTGTAAACCCTGACTTATTCATAGCGCGGCTTCTATAACCGACAGTTTCTATAACTTTTCTATACCTTCTGTTTCAATCCTGCAAGTCTTTCCTGAACTTCTGTGCGCATCTGCTGATATTTCTCAAGCTTCTTACGCTCTTCCTGAACCTTCGCCTCCGGCGCCTTGCTCACAAATTTCTCGTTGTGAAGCATTCCTTCTGCCCGGGCTATCTCTTTGTTCAGCCTTGTTTCTTCCTTCTCAAGCCGCTCGATTTCCTGTGCGAAATCAATCAAATCCTCCAGAGGCAGATATACACTCGCATCCGGCACTACAACAGATACCATATCATCCTCGATACCTTCCTTTGTCTGCTGGATAATCAGCTCGCTTACTGCCGCCATATTCAGCGCGGCGTCTCTTAAGTATGCAAATCCTGCACATAATTCCTCGTCCTCGCATACTACGTACACCTTCGCTTTTCTGGAATTCGGCACGTTCATCTCCGCGCGGATATTACGCACGCCCCGGATGATTTCCTTATAATGCTCCACGATTCTTTCTGCTTCCGGGAAATTCCATGCCTCGTCATAGACCGGCCATTCCGACATCATCAGAGACGCTTCTTCCGGTATCAGATTACGATAGATTTCCTCCGTCACAAACGGCATATACGGATGAAGAAGCTTCAGCGCCTTCTTCAGAACCTCCCGCAGCGTCCACAGCGCGTCGTTAGCGCTTCCCGCATCCTCGTCCGCATGGTAGATTCTGTACTTTGCAAGCTCAATATACCAGTCGCAGAACTCGTCCCAGATAAAATCATATAATTTGGACAGCGCGATTCCCAGTTCAAATTTATCCATATTCTCGGTTACATCCTTAACCAGAGTATTGCATTTCGACATAATCCATCTGTCGCCGGGACGGAACTCATCCCCCGCCGGCTCCTTTAACTCTTTATCTTCCAGATTCATCAGGATAAACCGGGATGCATTCCATACTTTATTGGCAAAGTTACGGCTGGCTTCTACTCTCTCTTTATAGAACCGCATATCATTACCCGGCGCATTTCCGGTTACCAGCGTCATACGGAGCGCGTCTGCGCCATACTGCTCAATGATTTCCAGCGGATCAATCCCGTTACCCAGAGACTTACTCATCTTTCTTCCCTGAGAATCCCTGATCAGGCCATGAATCAGTACCGTATGGAACGGCGATTTGCCGGTGTGCACATAACCGGAAAATACCATACGGATTACCCAGAAGAAAATAATATCGTATCCGGTTACCAGTACGTCCGTAGGGTAGAAATACTCCAAATCCTCCGTCTTATCCGGCCATCCGAGAGTTGAGAACGGCCAGAGAGCCGAAGAAAACCAGGTATCCAGGGTATCCTCGTCCTGAGTCATGTGCTTACAGCCGCATTTCGGACATACGCCCGGATTCTTCCTTGCAACCACCATCTCGCCGCATTCCTCACAGTAATAAGCCGGAATCCGGTGTCCCCACCAGATCTGTCTGGAAATGCACCAGTCTCTGATATTTTCCAGCCAATGAAGATAAATCTTGTCAAACCGCTCGGGAACGAATTTTAATTCTCCTGTTTTGATAGCGTTAATAGCAGGCTTCGCAAGCTCCTCCATCTTCACAAACCACTGCTGCTTTACCAGAGGCTCAACCGTTGTGTGGCAGCGATCATGGGTTCCTACGTTATGGGAATGGGGTACAATCTTTACCAGAAGCCCCTGCTCTTCCAAGTCCTTCACCATTTGCTTTCTTGCCGCATACCGCTCTAACCCCGCATATTTACCGCCGTTTTCATTGATGGTAGCATCATCGTTCATAATATTGATTTCCGGCAGATTATGACGCTTTCCAACCTCGAAGTCGTTGGGGTCATGAGCCGGCGTAATCTTAACCGCACCAGTTCCAAATTCTTTGTCTACGTAGTAATCGGCCACAATCGGAATTTCTCTGTTCACAAGCGGCAGAATAGCCTTCTTTCCTACAAGGTCTTTGTACCGCTCATCATCCGGGTGAACCGCAATAGCCGTATCGCCCAGCATGGTCTCCGGACGGGTTGTCGCAATCTCCAGATAATCATCCGTACCAGCAATCGGATATTTGATATGCCAGAAATGTCCCTCCTGCTCCTCATGCTCAACCTCGGCATCCGACAGAGAAGTCTTACATACCGGACACCAGTTAATAATTCGGGAACCCTTGTAGATATAACCTTCCTCATATAATTTGATAAATACTTCCTCTACTGCTTTTGAACAGCCTTCGTCCATGGTAAAGCGCTCTCTGTCCCAATCGCAGGAACTTCCCAGCTTCATAAGCTGAGACTTAATCGTTCCGCCATACTCTTCCTTCCATTGCCAGGTACGCTCTAAGAATTTCTCACGTCCCAGCTCTTTTTTATCAATTCCCTCATCTTTCAGCTGGTTCGTTACCTTCACCTCTGTAGAGATAGCCGCATGGTCCGTTCCCGGAACCCACAGTGCATTGTACCCCTGCATCCTTTTATAACGAATCAGGATATCCTGCAGGGTGTTATCCAGTGCATGACCCATATGCAGCTTGCCGGTAATATTCGGCGGCGGCATCACCGTTGTAAATGGTTTCTTACTCTTATCAATCTCCGGATGAAAATACTTCTTTTCACACCACTCGCCGTACAGTTTGTCCTCAATCGCCTTGGGATTGTAGGTCTTCTCCAAATTCTGACTCATAATCTCTCAGTCCTTTCACATTTTTTTCACAATTAAGGGCCGGATAAAGAATGTGCCCCAGCACATTCTCGCGCCTGGCGCGGTCGCTTGCGACATGCTTCTTCTTCGCGCCAGTGTGCATCCCCCGGAGGGTTTTTATTATATAGGGAACATAGTTTCCTATATAATAAAAAAACGCCCTCTATCTGCATAAAGGGCGATGAAACATCACGGTACCACCTTTATTATTTCTGCAGCGGAAATATCCCCTGCAATCCTCCTCATATTCTATAACGTGAACGACTCCGGGACTTCTTACTTCCTGTTCAGAAATCCAGCTCCAAAGCTACCTTCCGCATCCTTCCTCCCAGCCTGTCTTCCAGCCGCCGGACAGTCCTCTCTGTTGGATTCTCTATGCGTACTCCTCTTCTTCCCGGCTATTATCAGTCCGCCCGCATACCTGAATAGATTAACAGGAAATGCTCTGACTTAAACTATTGATTATGATAGCCACAAGAACCTGCTTTGTCAAGGACTTTAAATATTTTTTCAGAAAGTCTTAAGTATTGAGCGCACTTACTGTTCACACTTTAGCCAGCGGACGTAGATTGAAGCTCTAGATACTTACAAATTTAATTACTTTCCGAATATCTTCTCCGCCTCTTTCATATTCTCCCGAATTGACACCCCGAAAGGACATCTCGTCTCACAGGCTCCGCACTGGATACACTCTCCCGCATGATGCTCTAACACCTCGTAGTGTTCTCTTACAGTCTCCGGCACGATTCCCTGCGCTTTCGCCAGATTCAGGAACTTCGTCACATCCGCCACGCTGATTTTTACCGGGCAGGGCGCGCAGTGACTGCAGTACATACAATGCCCTTTCCAGCTAATCTTCGGGAAGGAAGCAAAGGCCGGCGCATAATCCCGCTCTTCTTCTAACGCCGTCTCATATCCAAGACTTTCCTCTAACTGTTCCAGCGTATGCGCTCCCGCCATAACCGAAGCAACTGCCGGACGGGTCAGTGCATAGTGAATACACTGATTCACTGTAAGGGCTTTTCCTGCCGGAGACAATGCCGCATCCAGCAGGTCTCCGCCGCCAAATGCTTTCATAACGGTGATTCCTACGCCTTTACGCTGACAGAGTTCATAGAGCGCCTCCCGTTCAGGGTCCATATTTACCAGTGGATTCTCATACCTTTCTTCGCTCCAGAGCTGTTCCACATCTTCTCCCGCCGGCTGCAAATCATAGCAGGGATTTACACTGAACATTAGCACCTCTATGTAACCGGTCTCAATTGCCCGACGCGCCACCTGCGGATTATGGCTGCTGAGTCCGATATGCCCGATAACGCCGGACTTCTTCAATTGCAGCACATACTTCATAACCGGTCCTTTCTCAATTTCCTCCCAGTCCTTTAGGGAATCGCAGTAATGAATCATTCCCACGTCAATATAATCTGTCTTAAGAAGCCGCAGGGAATCTTCAAATGCCGCCTTAACTTCAGCTATCTCCCTGCTTCTTACATATTGTCCGTCCTTCCAGACAGAACAGATATGGGACTGAATGATAAACTTATCCCTCCTGCCCTCTAACGCCTCTCCCACATGAGCGCGCAACTCCGGGTCCGAAGCATACAAATCAAAATAATTGACGCCGTATTTCTCAGCCATATCAAACATCGGCATGGTATTCTTATAATTCTCCTCATGAAATCCTTCGCAGCCCATGCCGATTTCACTAATCTTTAATCCGGTATTCCCCAGTTCACGATACTGCATCTTATAAAACCTCCCGAAAATATAATTCAGGGAACCTGCCGTATAGGCAGACTCCCTATATGTATCATTTCCAAACCCAAAAGCAGCTCTATACAATCCCTCATCTCATAATAACCGATGAAAATCCTATGCTGTTATCCAAGCTTCGTAACAAAATCCGCTAATGTCTCCGATATCTTAATCTGCTGCGGACAGACAGCCTCGCAGCTTCTGCACCCAACACAGGCTCCCGGCCGCTTCTCTTCCGGCATTGTTCCAATCATCATTGGCGCAATAAATCCTCCGCCTGTTACGCTGTGCTCATTATAAAGTGACAGAAGCGCCGGGATATCCAGTCCCTGGGGACAATGGGATGTGCAGTAATGACATGCCGTACATGGTACTGCCGTCCCCTTAATCATCAAATCGGCAGCATCCAGAATCGCCTTCATCTCTTTCTCGTTCAACGGCTTTTCTGTCTCGTAAATCTGAATATTCTCCTTTAACTGTTCAAAATTTGACATACCGGAAAGAGTCACCGTCACTTCCGGAATCGTTTGCAGAAACCGGAAAGCCCACGCAACAGCGCTTTCTTCCGGTCGAAGCTTCTTCAATACAGCGGCGCTTTCTTCTCTGATATTCGCAAGCATACCGCCCCTTACCGGCTCCATTACCCACACCGGGATGTGATATTCCTTAAGGAGTTCAACCTTCGCCTTTGCCTCCTGGAAGGTCCAGTCCAGATAATTCAACTGAATCTGGCCAAATTCCATTGAATCCCCATAAGCTTCCAGAAAACGTTTCATAACATCATAGCTGCCATGAGCTGAAAATCCAAGATGTTTAATTCGTCCCTTCTTCTTCTGCTCTGTCAGATAGTCGTAAATCCCATGTTCTTCATTCAAATACTCATCAATATTCATCTCACATACATTATGGAACAGATAGAAATCAAAATAATCCACCTGACATTTCTTAAGCTGTTCCTCAAAAATCTCCTTCACCTTCGGCATGTTAGCCACGTCATATCCCGGAAATTTCGTTGCAAGATAAAATGATTCTCTCGGATATTCTCTCAGAACTTTTCCCATAACCAGTTCTGAATTTCCCGCATGGTATCCCCATGCCGTATCATAATAGTTAATCCCCTTCTTCATGGCGTATGCAACCATCTCTTTAACCGCCGCCTCGTCAATCTTCGCGTCGTCCCCGTCTATTACCGGAAGGCGCATAGCGCCCATTCCCAGCGCTGACAGCTTCATACCCTGAAAATCTTTGTAAATCATCATCCATTCTCCTTCCTTCCAGACTTTGCAGTAAATGCTCTCCCTGCATTCAGGCAGACCTTGCAAAGTCCTTTCTGAACCGCAACCACAAATCAGTCTGTTATTTAATAGTATAATACTTAAAGTCCACTTTAGGTCAAGAACTTTTTCCTTGATTCTTTATCATAAATATAAGCCTTGATAAAATAACATAGTATTAGTTATTCAAATAAAAACTTTACACAAAACTCTTTTGCCGTCACGATTGGAATATTTTCAAACTGCTCAATGATGAGGAGAGCCTTATCTCCGTTGACAATATACAAAGCATTAAGAATCTTTTGCATATTCCAGAAATTTATTATCGTCTACTTGACAACATAGCAAAAACCTGCGAACCGCGTGTAAATCACCGCCTAAATAAACCCCATACTTCGCAGCAGATACAACCATCCTGTCAGCGTAAACGCACTGAAAACCGTCGTCAGCATAATAACTCCTGATGACAATACGCCTTCATGCCCCATGTTCTTTGCCATGACAAAGCTGGATACAGTAGTTGCCGAACCCAGCATCACTAAAACAGCCACCAGCTTTTCGTCCCGGAATCCCATCCGAACCGCAATTGGCAGGAAGATGATACAAAATCCTACCAGCTTGATAAAAGAAGCGGTTACTGCCGGCTTTACTTTTGCCAAAGCTTTTCCAAAATCAAATGTAGCTCCCATCGCCATCAGCCCCATCGGAGTTGCGACGCCTCCCACACTGGATACTACTTTCTGTAAAATCGGCGGCATGGGAATCCGAAGGGCCGACCACAGAAGGCCTGATACGATTCCAAGGATAATCGGATTCGTCACAATCCCTTTCAGCGTTCTTTTCCATGCTTCTTTTCCGATTCCCCGCTGCTCTGGCCGAAACAAAGACAATACCAGCACCGCCATAATATTATATAGCGGCACGCTACCAATAATCATAAGCGGAGCCATCCCCGCCGTACCATATATGTTCTGAATAAATGCAATCCCAAGAAGCGCTGAACTGCTCCGATAGGATACTTGAATAAATTCTCCCTGAATACTCTTATCTTTCCAAAGGCAGGATACCCCCGCTGCAATACCAATACTGACTACCGTAGCAGCAAAACAAAATAATACAAACCGGATATCCCACATTTCTGAAAAATCTACAGTTGCCAAATCCCCAAAAAGCAACACTGACAGCGGTACCAGAAATACAAATTTATTCATCTTTGCAGCAAATTCATCATCTATCCACCTCATTCTATGAAAAAGATATCCCAGTACCATCATAAGAAATACTGGGATTGTAGCGTTTAAACTAAAAACTAAATTCTCCATACGACACCCCTATAAAAATTCAAAAATCGAGATCTGATCATCTCTCTGAAGCTGCATTCTCCGGTCTGTAACCGTCTCGTCTCCTCTGAGACTGCCAACTAACATCGGTGAATTTACATCATGCAGCTCATACCTTCTCTTTGCGCTCTCTGCATTCCCCGTTGCATAACAATATCTGCATCCATGGGTACAAGTGCCATATATTCCAATATCAATACTTTCCACACAACCGCAAGCCTTGCGCTGCCGTCTGTCCCGCTTTACATCCAGCCGGTATCCCACAATACTTTCCACCTTTTTCTTATCAATACATGCGCCTGGCTGAATCCCATAAGGTCTGAGATCCACCTTTTCTGCACAGGTATACAAAGGCAGCCGGTACTTATTCGCGATCTTAACAAGCCCTTTCGCTGCTTCTATCATGTCCTCTGTCTCCAGTTCCACAAAAGGGCTTCCTCTGTAATAATCCACAAAACTGATGATACACCGGTCTGTATACGCATGAAGCCAGTCGCACATCATCTCAAACTGTTCCAGATGATAATCCAGCGTATATTTTTCGTTAATAATAATCGGATCAAAGCGCAAATCCATCCGTTCCCTGCCAATACGCTCGCTCAAAAGCATAAAGGTAGCCATAGCTTCCTCCGTAGAAGGGACATTCGGCTCCAAATCTTCCCGGTAATCTGTAATGGTCATCTCAAAATAATAGGGATACCCCAGCAAGTCTATCTTCTTCAGAGAGGGAATTAAAGGCTCCGGATTCTTTGTCCAAAACACAAAACAGTCCACAGTAGCCGGAGTCAATTTAATCCTGCTTACCTTTTTTCGATTGTATGGATTCGGGACAAGAACCTCTTCCGCCAAAAGCCGGTTCATAAACCACTCCGGATACAGCGCAGGAATATCCGTCCTTCTGCTTGCACTGATAATCATCTTAACTCTCCCTTATGGAACTATTTTACAACGCTTTGAAAATTCATGCAAGCAAAAGGAGCGGCGCACCGCTCCTCTTCCCGATTACTCTTCAAAATTCTTCCTTATCAACCTGCAATACTCTTCATATACAGGGTCTCCTCCAAAGGAATCTCTAAGCGCGTTCCTGATTCCCTGATAATACCATGCAATCTTTTTCTTATCTTTCATCCGAAAACGATTCCACAGTTCCTCGCCAAACACAGGATAATCCCTGTCAATATCTCTCATGTTAGATAACTTATCAGCCAGCGCAATCTTCTGTACGTCCGAATCCGCTTCCCTGATGTGGCAAACTGTATGATTCTTACGCTCATACCATGTCTTCGTCTTATCTTCACTCTCCTGCGCGACCATCCAGGCAACCCGGGGAGAAAATTCTTCCGCAAGAACCTCCTCAGTAATTCCCGCGCAGTCCTCAATGGTGTCATGAAGATAAGCGGCGCTGATTACCTCTTCATCTTTCGTCATTGATGACACAATATCTGCCACCTCCATCGGGTGAACAATATACGGCCTCGACGAACCTTTGCGAAACTGGCCCTCATGAGCTTTGGTTGCAAATTCGATGGCTTTGTTAATCATAGTAACCTCTCTTTTATTCTTCTACAGTGTCCACAGGCGATTCCGATATCTCTTCTTCTACATTATCTTCTAAAACTTCGTTCTCGTCAAGTCCAACAATACCAGATTCTTTTTTCTCTTTTCTTTTTCTCCAATATCCTTTCCTGTGAAGCAAGTCATAAATGCAAGGCACAACAAACAGAGTCAACAGGGTTCCGTACAGCAGACCGCCAATGGTTACCACCGCCATTGGCCTTGCCATATCCGCGCCCATACCCACTCCAACTGCCATCGTAGAAAGTCCGAGTATCGTAGTCAGAGCCGTCATGACAATCGGTCTCAATCTCGTTCTCCCGGCTTCTGCCAAAGCCTCCCTTTGAGGCATCCCTTCTCTGATAAGCTGATTCGTATAATCTACAAACACAATACCGTTATTTACTATCACACCCGACAGCATAACAAAGCCAACCATGGAGATAACGCTGACTGCCGAGCCCGTAATCCAAAGCCCTAAGAAACCTCCGGTAAACGCAAGAGGAACTGTAAACATAATGATAAACGGGGACTTCAGGGACTGGAACTGGGCCACCATAATCAGATACATAAATACCAGCGCAAGAGCCAGCATTTTCAGCACCTCAACCATTGCTTCATTAATCGTCTCATCCTCGCCTGCCATCTCAATTTCGTAACCTTCCGGCGCTTCGTATTTATCAAGTTCTTTGGTTATTTTGTCGCTGACAAGACCGATATTGTCTCCGTCCTTAATCTCCGCCGAGACAGACATAATCCTGTTCTGATTAATCCTGCTGATTGCCTGTAATCCGGAAGCATCCTCAAAAGAAGCGATATCCGCAAGCTTCACATCCTGTTTCTTCCCATCCTGTCCGGTTACATGCAGCATCATGCTGCGGATATCTTCCCTGGTCATCGTCTCCGCCGCATCGTCTACTACATAGATGTCATATTCATCCGTATCCGTAGAAAGAGCCGTCGTACTGCGCGCATCGGAAATATGTCCGGAAATCTCCTGATAAACCTGCGCAACCGTCAATCCATGAGACATCGCCTTTGCCTTGTCGACCACAACCCTGAGTTCCTCATCGTTATCCTCGGTTCCATCCGTTACATTCTGCGTTCCTTCTGTTTTCTCTACAATCTCCCTAACATCCTTTGCCACCTTCTGTAAAGTATCCAGCTCCTTGCCCTTAACCTGAACCACAATTCCAGAATTTCCAAGAGCGCTCATATCCATGGAAGACATATTTACGGTAAGCTCTCCGTCCAAATCCTTTGTGACCTTCTCAATTTCTTTCTTCAGTTCAGCATTGTTAAGCTTCGGCTTCTCTTTGGTAATCGCATAAAACTGCGCTGTTTCGGTACTGCTGTCGGTACTTAGCATACTGGTATTTCCAATCATACCGCCCAGGTCCTCAATATCTTCTATCTTACCGACCCTCTCCATTACTTCATCTGCAACAGCCGCTGTTTCCTCCATGGTACTGCCCTTCTCCATTTCCAGAGTCATACTCACTTCGGTACTCTCCATTGCCGGCATAAATTCCGTACCTCTTGCAATTGCCAGCTTCGCGCTCAAAACCAGAATCCCAAGCGCTCCAATCAGTACAACCAGTTTTATCTTAAGAGCCGCGCCTACCAGCTTCCCATAGCCTTCTCTTATCTTCAGCATAAACCGGGATTCTCTGGTCTCTGTCTTCTTAAGCAGTCCGGCCGACATCATCGGTACTACCGTAAGTGCAACCAGAAGACTTGCCAGAAGAGAATACGCAATGGTAAGTCCCATATCCACAAATAACTGCCTGGTTATGCCTTCCGTAAATATAATCGGCGCAAATACGCAGATGGTTGTCAGCGTAGAAGCCGCAATCGCTCCCGCTACCTGATTCGCTCCCTGAATCGCCGCTTCCTTGGCCGAAGCGCCCTCTTCGTTCCGCATCCGGTAAATATTCTCAATAACAACGATGGAGTTATCCACCAGCATTCCCACGCCAAGCGCCAGACCGGACAGGGAGATTACATTTAACGTAATTCCGGTAAAATACATTGCCACAAGAGCAGTAAGGATACTGATTGGAATGGAGCAGGCAATCACAAGGGTCGATTTCACGCTCTTTAAAAATACCAGAAGAATAATAATCGCAAGCACCGCGCCATACAGAAGATTCTGCAGTACGGAATTTACCACCAGATCAATATAGACTCCCTGATCCATCAGCGTAACGGACTTGACGCCCAGCTCTTTATCCTTACCAATCTCATCCAGCTTCTCAAGTACTCTGTCGCTGACGTCTCCGGTAGAATATCCGGTCTGCTTCTGAATACTGAGCATCATCGCTATCTCGCCGTTTAGCTTCGCATAGGTCTCATCCGCATTATTGACAAACTGCACATTCGCCACATCCGACAGCCTGACTGGCTCCATGTCCTCCATATCCAGAAGCACCAAATCTTGAATCTCCTCTATGCTCCTGAATTTATCGCCAATCCGCACTAGATAATCAATACCGTCTTCCTTCACATAACCTGCCGGCATAGCAAAATTCTGCGCAGACAAAAGGGTCTGGACCATCTCTACATTCAGAACGCCTTCCATGTCGGCGCTTGCATAAGCTTCTTCTTTTGCGGAATCAATTTGAGCCTCCTGCTGTGCAATCGCAGACTCTCCCACTGCAAGCTGCGCTCCGCCGGAACTTAATCCAAGCGTTGCCTGAATCTGCGCAGATGCCATCTGTCCCCTGGCTTCGGCAAGGGTAAGGGCTCCTTCATTAATCTGTTGCTGAACCGCTTCTAACTGGGCCCTGCCTTCCGCGAGCTGAGCGCTGTTCGCAAGAAGCGCCTGCTCCTGCCCCTCCAGCTCCGCAAGGCCTTGTTCCAGCAGCGGTTTTGTCGTCTCATAGCCCTGCAGGACTTCCAGATTCATCGCGACCTGAATCAACTGCTCCTGCTCTTCCGGCGTAATCGTTCCCTCAGCCGCCTTCTGTTCCAGGAATGCCTTCTGTTGCTCTAATAATTCCCTATTCGCATTCAGCTCTTCCAAATTCTGCAGTTGTGCCTGCGCGGCTGCTTTTGACGTCTGCAAGACTGCAAGGCTTTGGTTCAGCGTGGTCTCGCCCATATTCAGCTCTGCCATCTTCTCCGTAATCTCAAGCTGTGCCTGCTTAAGCTCCTCAGCCTTCTTCGAGATCTCTGCTTCCGCCTGCCCAAGCTGACTTGCGGCCTCCGCCTGCCCTGCCTCAAGCTCTGCCCTTCCGCTCTCCACCTTCGCCCGGGCATCGGCAAGCGCGGCGCTGGCCTCCTCAAATTTGCGGTCCAGCTCGGCGGTAACTTCATCTCCCAGCTCTTCTACCTTCTTTTCATTCACCGTCACTTCGACAGTCTCTTCAATATTTCCGATAGCCGTAACCGAAGCAACGCCTTCCAGACTTTCAATCTCCGGAATTACCTGCTCTTCAATCAGCTTACTAACCTTTGCCGGCGTCCCTTCCTGGGCGCTGACCCCGGCAATCAGAACCGGCATCATACTGGGATTCAGCTTCAGAATCATCGGATTCCCCACGCCTTCCGGCCAATATCCCTTAATCTGGTCCAGGCTCTCCCGCATCTCAATAGTAACGGAATCCATATTCGCCGTCTGTTCAAATTCCAGCATAACCATGGATGCATTCTCGCTGGAGGTAGACATCATATCCTTAATATTACTGATTGTCGCCATGCTCTGCTCCACCGGCCTGGTAACCGTCGTCTCAACCTCCTCCGGGCTTGCTCCCGGATATGTAGTCATTACAATGGCATATGGCATATTCATATTCGGCAGAAGATCCACTGTCATATTCGTAAATGTGACATAGCCAAGAATCATAATCAGCACAATGCTAACCACAACCGTATATGGCCTTTTTACACTAAATTTTGAAAACATACCGCATCCTCTTTCCTGATATTTTTATAAAGAACAGGTAAATCATATCATTTCAGGCTTTAACTTTCAATCATTCCGGGCTATAATGTATGACATAATGATTTTTTTAATAGAAATTTTATAAAGGAGTTCCCTCAGATGAGACAAAGATTTGTACTTGTTACAGGCTCTTCAAGAGGAATTGGAAGAGCCATTGCGTTGAAATTCGCCTCCAAAGGCTGTCATGTCTTCTTAAACTGCAGACATTCCACAGACTTACTCGCAGGCGTACAGCGAGAAATTCTCGCAGGCGGTCGGGGAAGCTGCACCATGGTTCCCGGCGATGTGGGAAATCCGGCGGATGTAAGGCACATCTTTCGTACCGTCCGTACTCTGTGCCCTTCACTGGACTTCTTAGTTAACAATGCGGGAATCAGCCATACCGGGCTTCTGATTGATATGACCGATGAAGAATGGGACGCCTTGCTGGCAGGGAACCTGTCCTCTGCCTTTTACTGTTCCAGAGAAGCCTTAAAAGACATGGTCCACGCCAAATCCGGACGCATTGTCAACATTTCCTCCATGTGGGGAACCTGCGGCGCTTCCTGCGAAGCCGCCTACTCTGCAGCCAAATCCGGCTTGAACGGCCTTACCAAAGCCCTTGCCAAAGAATACGCTCCAAGCAGGATTGCGGTAAATGCCATTACCTGCGGCGCTATTGATACTGAAATGAACCGCCATCTATCCCCGGATGAGAAAATGTCCCTTGCTTACGATATTCCTGCCGGGAGATTCGGGACCCCGGAAGAAGTGGCCGAACTTGCGTGGAAGCTTGCCTGCTGTCCCCCATATATGACCGGACAAATTATCGGAATAGACGGAGGGTATATCTGATGCCCGCACATCAGATATACCCTCTTATCTGTCCTGTATTCGTTCTCCGAATCTATACTTCAAAGAATCTATAAATGTCTATTTCACCAGTCTCAATATCTCTTTACACAGCGGCGTCTCCGCCGTTTTCAGGAGCTCAAACAAGATTGCTTCATATGTTGTAAGCACTGCCCCCTCCTGTCTGGCCCTTTCCACCGCCATTTTAAGATCAGCAGCCTTCCTGCTGCCAATACAGTCAGTGATTAATACCGGAACATATCCTGCCGCCGCTAAGTCGATAACCGTCTGAAGCACGCAGCAATGGGCTTCCATTCCGCACACCAGAATATATCTCTTCCCCCGGATAAAAGGTTCTGCCACGCTCAGGCCGCTGAAATCCATCTTATCCTGATAGTCCTCCACCCCGGACGCCTCCCATATATCCGGCGCTGACATTCCAAGTCCCTTCGTATTCTGCTGGGTCACAACCATGGGAATCCGAAGAGCCTTTAACCCCTTCAGCAGTATCCGCACCCGCTCCATCAGTTCCTCATGACCGGCAATCGCCGGAACAAGCTTCTCCTGAAAATCAATGATCATCGCCGCCGCATGTTCTCTCTCAATTCTCATCTCACCACATCTCCAGTACCACCGGACAATGGTCCGAACCCATAATATCTGTCAGAATCTGCGCGTCCTGAAGCCTGTCTTTTAAGCATTCCGATACACAGAAATAATCAATGCGCCACCCTGCATTCTTCGCTCTGGCGCTGAATCTGTAAGACCACCAGGAATAAATTCCTTCTGCGTCCGGATAAAAATACCGGAATGTATCAATAAATCCCGCCTCAAGAAGTTCTGTGAACTTCCCCCGCTCTTCATCGGTAAATCCTGCATTCTTCCGATTGGTTTTGGGATTCTTCAAATCAATCTCCCTGTGAGCCACATTCAAATCCCCACAGAATATAACCGGTTTTTTCTCTTCTAACTTTTTTACATATTTAAGAAAATCCGTCTCCCACTGCATGCGGTAAGAAAGCCTTGCCAGTTCATTCTGAGAATTTGGAGTATACACTGTGACAAAGTAATACTCCGCAAATTCCAGCGTAATCACCCGGCCCTCCTGATCATGTTCTTCTATCCCCATTCCACAGGTTACGCTTAAAGGCTCCATTTTACTGAATATGGCAGTCCCCGAATACCCTTTCTTAACGGCATAATTCCAGTATTGATGATATCCCGGCAGTTCAAGCTCAAGCTGTCCGGCCTGCATCTTACTCTCCTGAATACAAAAAATATCCGCATCCAGTTCCTGAAATACTTCCATAAATCCCTTCTGCACACAAGCGCGGATTCCATTCACATTCCATGAAACAAATTTCAAATTCTATTCCTCTCTCTCGTTAATATTATACTAACGCTTTCTCAAATGCATCCAGCAGTTGTTTCTTATCCAGCGGTTTATAGACAAAGTTCTTAGCCCCAATCTCTTTCGCTTCATGAATCGTATCGTCATATGCCAATGAAGACACCATCACAATCCTTGCGTCCGGATAATCTTCTAGAATTGCCTCTGCTGCTTCTAAGCCGTCTATACCAGGCATAATGATATCCATTGTTACCAAATCCGGCAGAACCTCCCCATATCTGGCGAGCGCCTCCTCGCCGCTCTTACAGTAGGCTGCAACTTCATACTCTGTTTCCTCTAAAAGCTTCGCCATCTGTATCTCAATTACCCTGGAATCATCCACAACCATAATTCGTTTTCCCATATAAGACTCCTCCTTTCGTCCAAATATTGCCGCCTTTATACTACATTTGGGGAGTATGATAAATCAGCTGCGCATTCTCATTTCTATCACTCGTATAGCAGATAACAAAATCCTCCCCATACCCCTCCGGTACATAACGTCCCGGATAAAAAACAGGTATCCCGAAGCGCAGCGGAACCTTCGTCATTTGAAACATTTGGGCGGCAATGTACCCGCACAGAATATTGAAATACTCTTTTGAAGAATCTTCCACATCCTGAAATGTAAGCTCTTCTGCCTGCAGCATATAGCGGGTCAGCCTCATAAATAACGATGCTTCCGCACAAAAAGACACGCGCGTTTGAAACCCACGCTCAAATACAGCGTAAACCGTACACAAATCTCCGGCGGGGGCGCTATCCCCCCGATACAAGCATATTCCCGCCGCCCACTGCGTTACTTCCCGCATAATCCGGTCAAAACTCTCTCTTAACTCCTCCTGGGTCATTACAGTATTCACATAAATCTCCCTTCTTTTCACCTGCAGTCAATCAATACTATAATAATTTAATCTCCCCGTTCACCAGTCTTCCATCGCAAGAGCTGGTTTCCTGTGTCAGATGAAGCGTCTCGTTTCCAATTGTCAGCACAGTTCCCGGATAAGCAATTCCACATTTTAACCTGCTTTTCCCCCGGACTTCCTGCTTTTTCTCCGCCTTTTCCATATCCTTATTAAACTGTCCGAGCTTCATCTTATCTACTGATAAATCCAGCCGAACCTTATTCATACGTTTTGTTCTTGCAGGGCTCTCCGGCTGACGCTCTAACGCCTCCATCTCCTCCTCCAAATCTTCAATATTTTCCAAAAGCAATTCACGCTCAAAGTCTGCGCAGGGCTGTCCCCCAAGCATGACATTCGTTGTACTCTCAGAGCGGTTCCCGACAATCTTCGCATTGATTCCTCCGGCCGCCCGGACTGTTCCGCCTACAATAGTCCCCCGGCCGGAAACTACCTGAACCTCGCCGTCACAATATACTTCACTGTGCAGAATACTATCCGTATACAGATTCTCTCTTACATGAACAATCCCATTATCCAGATATTTGGTATAGATATTATGGTGGGAACGGACAATCGCTTCCTTATCGCCAATAATTCCCTTCGCAACAATCAGATCTCCTCCGGCCTCAACCGTACCGGCTTCTACTACGCCGTCCACCGTAATATTCCCCACAGAACGAACGGAAAAGCCGCTGCATACGTCTCCGCGAATATGCACGTCTCCTAAGAAATTAATATTCCCTGTAGAATAATCCACGTTTCCTTCAATGTCCAGCATTGATTTAATCTGAAAACTCCGTCCGCTGTACTCCAGACGTCCCGAAGCAGACGCCAGCAGCTTACTTCCGTCTTCACTAATCTCTGTGTTCCGTCCCTTGGGAAGCGTCGCTGCTTTCCCGTCTCTTCCCGGTATCTCCTGATCCAGAACTGTTCTTCCAGAAACCGCCTTCGTAGGAGGCACAGCCTCACAGATTACATCTCCCTCAGCCGCGCTCTGAACCAGGTTCAGCGACGCATAGTCCACCCGGCCATGCTCATCAACCTCTATCTGCCTCTTATCAATACGTGAAAAATAATCTATGATATAACCGTCTTCTCCCTGAACCACATCTCTTCCCTCTGCCGCCTGGATTAGATGGAAATATCTCTCTGGCTTCTTCAGAGACTCTCTCAGCCGTTCTTCCTTCACACCAAAAGTAACGCCCTTTTCCTTCAGCGCTCTCACAAGCATCTCTTCATCAGCATCTCTTCCCTGTCCCACCGGAGGAAATACCATAATCCAAGCCTGCATCTTATTACTCGAGACAAATACTACTGGCAGCGCATCCAGTTCCGGTTCCGGAATCTCCTCCTGCTCTTCTTGTCCGTTTACTTCGGCCTCCTCCCCGTCTGTCTCGTTCTCGTCTTCTACAATCTCCGGCTCTTCTGGCAAAACCTGTAAAGGAGCCGCCTCTTCTAAACGTGAAACCGCTATGGATGTAAGCTCCGCATCCAAACGCTTCAGTTCACGCTTCAATTCCTCCGGAGGCATAGCCTCACATCCCTCAAGCAAAAGCTCCGGATACGGCAGCCCTCCAGCCTGCTCCCTTCTCAGTTGATATAACTGGTTCAACGCATGATCCTCTGGGATCTCCAACTGATTCTCTGGAACATGTACCAGGAATTTTTCCGCCTCGTTGTCTTCTTTGTTCTGTTCTCCATTTGCCATCTGTCCCGGAGTCTGCAATTCCTCTCCCTGTCCTGAAATATCTTTCCCCTGTTTCGTACCAAATAACCTTTCCAAAATCGAATTCGCAAATTTCATAACTTCGTCACCTCCTTTACTTCCCAGTCCTTCTTCCTCATATCTTACATCACTATTGTATCTTGTCGTAATAACCTTTGCAAGCAGAAAAAAAAGTTACCATTCACAGGCAAGCCTGCAAACAGTAACTAATAATAAACTTTTCTTAAAAACAATCCTCTTGCAGGCGCTAAAAATCCCGCCTGGCTTCTGTCATGTGCCTCTATCAGTTCCGGTATCTCCTCACTGTCTCGTTTACCGTCCCCTACTTCAATCAGCGTACCGGTAAGAATCCTCACCATATGATACAAAAAACCTGAACCATAATAAGTGATTCTTATTTTCTCTCCTGCCCTTACAACCTTAATACTGTAAATCCTGCGCACAGTATCTTTCGTATCCTTATTATCCGTAAAACTGCTGAAATCTTTCACTCCAATCAAATACTCTGCCGCGTCTCTCATTGCCTCAATATCCAACTGCTCCGGATAATGATAACAATACCTTCTGGAAAACACATCCGGTTTCTCTCGGCAGTCAATATAATACTCATATTTCTTGCCCTTTGCACTCTTCCTAGCATGAAAGCCGTTCCGGGCAAGTTCAACCCTGATAATCCTAATATCTTCGGGCAATGACCGGTTCAGAGCATCTTTCAAATCTTCCACGTCATAAAGCTTGGATAAGGTAACGCTGGCCACCTGCCCTCTGGCATGCACGCCGCTGTCTGTCCTTCCGGACCCGTCTACCTGTACCCGGTACCCTACCATACGCCCCAGCGTCCATTCCAGAATATGCTGAATTGTATTATCTGTAGTTGCCTGCCTCTGCCACCCCTGATATCTGCTGCCCTCATAGGAAATCGTCATTTTATAAGTTCTCATACTGCTCTCCGTTCATCTAACGATCCAGAATCTTCTTAATCTCGTCCATAAAGGTATTCACATCTTTAAACTCTCTATAAATAGACGCAAAACGCACATAGGCAACCTCGTCTAATTTCTGAAGCTCCTCCATAACAATCTCTCCAATGATATGGCTCGGAATCTCCTTTTCCTCCAAACTGAATATCTTCGTCTCAATCCGCCCAACCGTCTCCTGAATCTCATCCGTCGGAACCGGACGCTTATAGCAGGCCCGCAGTATTCCCCGTTCAATCTTTCCTTTGTTATACATCTCCCTGTTATTATCTTTCTTAATAACAATTAATGGAATCGTCTCTACTTTCTCATAAGTTGTAAAACGCTTCCCACATTCATCACAGGATCTTCTTCTGCGAATCGAATTGTCATCGTCCACCGGCCTTGAATCAATAACTCTGGTATCCTGATTATTACAATATGGACATCTCATATCTTCTCTCCTCTTACTTTCTTTGTGTATTAATTGCCTCCTTCTTCATGTATCTCCACCAGAATAATATCTGGCCCAATCCGCTTAATACATCGAAAAGGAATCACATATTCTCCGCTCTCACCAAACAGGAAGCAAAACTTCCCGCCCTTGGGAACTATAATAGCTTCAATACATCCCTTACATTCGTCAAATACAATGTCTGTAACATACCCTATCTTGCTGCAGTCACAGGAATTAATTACTTCTTTTTTCTCAAACTCACACAGACGCATATGATCACCTCTACCAGCAATATATGCAATATTTTCCGAACTGTCCATTCATAATTAAATACATTTCCCAGATATTATCGAATAATCGTTCCTGTCTTTCCCTTAAGGCCTTCAAGCAGCTTATCATATGAAGTAATAATTGCTTCCCTTCCTTTTCTCTTCTCAATAAACTCTACCGCCGCACAAAACTTCGGAAGCATATTGTACACGCCGAAATGTCCTTCCTCCATGTACTTCTTTGCCTCTTCCACTGTAATCTCCCCCAACTCTTCCTCGTTCTCCTTGCCCAGATTAATATACACTTTGTCAACGCTGGTTAGAATAATTAAGGCATCGGCGTCAATTTCTTCCGCAAGCTTTCCTGCCGCCAAATCTTTCTCAATTACCGCGCTGGCTCCTTTAAGCCGGTTCCCCTGCTGCATTACCGGAATCCCGCCCCCGCCGCAGGCAATTACCACCTGATCTGCATCCAGCAAAGCCTTAATCGCCTCAATCTCGACAATGCCTGCCGGATTGGGCGCCGATACAACACGCCGGAATCCTTTGCCGGGTTCTTCTACCACATAGTTACCCTTCTTGCGCTCTGTGGCGGCATCCTCTGCAGACATATACCGTCCCAGGACCTTCGTAGGCGTATAAAATGCCTCGTCATAAGGATCCACCATCACCTGTGTCAAAACAGTGCTGACGGTACGGAAAATGCCTCTGTCCAAAAGTTCTGTACGAATACCATTCTGAAGGTCATATCCGATATAACCCTGGCTCATAGCAGAACATACCGACATCGGCGCCGCCGTATAATCCTGATGAACCTTTCCAAATTCATTCATCGCCGTATGAATCATCCCCACCTGCGGGGCGTTGCTGTGGGTAATGGCCACCTGACACCCCTCTTCTACCAGATCCGCAATTACCTTTGCCGAACGGCTGACTGCCTCTTTCTGTTCCGGAAGGGTCGTCCCAAGCGCCCTGTGTCCCAAAGCTACTACCACTCGTTTCTTCATCGCCTGTCTCCTTCTTGTATTGTTATATCAATATCATGAATCTATTCATGGAATGTACGTAAAAATATATATCAGGATATTACAATTATAGTCTCTGTCCTGCGGAAATACAAGCATCCGCGCCGTTATTTTTTCTAAAACAAATGTTACTGCTCACTCCCTTCACAGCAAGTGCAGCGTACTGCCTAAACCATAACAACAAATTTACAAGCCCAGTACGTCCTGAATCGTATAAAATCCCGGGCCTTTATCTGCAAGATAAACGGCGCAATCACATGCGCCTCTTGCAAAACATTCCCAGTTATAGGAATGATGCGTAATTTCCAGACGCTCTCCCATACATCCAAAATAAACCGTATGGCTGCTTGGTATATTCCCTGCGCGGAGAGAATGGTATCCAATCGTCCCCTTTTCCCGCGGAGCTGCCCCCTCCCGTCCATATCTGGCAACATCTTTCAGTTCACATCCTAAAGCATGAGCCATAATCTCTCCCATTTCCTTAGATGTTCCGCTCGGCGCATCCTTCTTCCACTGGTCATGCATCTCCAGAATCTCAATGTCTGCCTCCTCACCGATGATAGACGCAGCAAGTGCCAGAAGCTTATTCATCACATTAACGAGCTTAGAGGTATTCGCTGCATAAAGCATTGGAATCTTTTCGGACGCCTTCTTAAACTGCTCAAACTCTTCTTCAGAAAATCCGGTTGTTCCACATACCAGCCCTTTCTTATATTCCATCGCCAGCTCAAGCACCGACATGGCATTTTCCTTTGTGGAAAAATCAATAATCACATCGCACTTCTCAATCACACTTTCCAAATCATCCACAACCGGCACGCCCAGCTCGCGTCCCACCAGTGCAACCACTCCTAAATCTGTACCTGCATAATCCCTTCCCTTTGGAGCGATTCCGGCTATAAGTTCCATATCATCTCTCGCAGCGGCAACCTGTGTAATCAGCTTTCCCATCTTACCTCTTGGACCAGTCACAATCACTTTCATAGTCCGTCCCCCTTCCGCATATATTTCTAAATATAAATCTTCTGATTATTCCCGATTATGCGCTGTAAATACCTGATTCCAGTATACCACAAAAGCAATATTGAATGGTAGACATGAAAAAGAATAATTTTTTCCTTGCATTATCCGACAAAATGTGCATATAATAGACGTACCGGGGTATGGCTCAGTTTGGTTAGAGCGCACGGCTGGGGGCCGTGAGGTCGCAGGTTCGAATCCTGTTACCCCGATTTTAAAAAAATAGCGAAATGCCGGAAACCCTTGTAAAATGGGCATTCCGGCATTTTTATATTTTAGATATTTTCTAAGATTTTGGACAAAACCGAGCTGTTTTAGAGCAAAATGCAACACGATTTTTACCACTGAAAGCCTTAAAATCTCCGACTATTTCTCAAAACGACTCCTCAGCATTCAGCAGTTCCAGCCCTGCCCTCCATGCTGCCAGCCCCGCCTCATGCGGGTCATCGGTAATGCCAATGGACAATTCAAACTGTCTGGTCTTGTCCTCTGTATCCGGTCCGAAGGAGCCGTCAACTGTAACCTCATATCCTGCAATACAGAGAATCCTCTGCCAGATTTCAATCGCTGTCCCGGTCATCCCCAGTTTTATCATACATATTTCCGGTATATGCAGCACCCTTAGTTTTAACCGGAACGCCTGCCTGCTCCCAGGCTGTGATCACCGCGGAACTACAGTCATAGTCCCCTTTTTCGCCCCATCTATATCTCTGGTCATAGCCATAGCGGTTATCATTGGCTTTGGCCTCTATCCAGCTAATTGCTGACTCCGTCTTAGTCATATTATATACTTCCTTTCCTGTGCGGGTAGTGTTAAATACTACCCTATTTTTTGTTACTAAAACCTTGATTTACAGGAGTTTGCAAATAAAAGGAGCAATGACCTCCTTTTTTGGTATAATGTCTATCGCCAAACAAACATAACCGAAAGGATATTCATTGCTCATGGACATTATACTTTATTTACTC
>CATJPU010000151.1 GCA_949742505.1 uncultured Lachnospiraceae bacterium
ATAGGATTCATCTTCAAATTCATCCTCAGCGATTTCTTCATAGGATTCATCTTCAAATTCATCCTCAGCGATTTCTTCATAGGATTCATCTTCAAATTCGTCCCCGCCGGCTTCCTCATAGGATTCTTCAAACTCCTCCCTGACAGCCTCCTCATAGGCTTCCTCTTGAATCTCTCCTTCACCGGTTCCTGCATAAGTACTCGCTTTTAATATATCTTCAGCAGCTTCCTCGTAGGATTCTTCTTCTAATTCATCTTCACTGACTCTCCCTTCACCCTCTTCGTAAGCCTCTTCCCAGGATTCGCCATTTTCACTTTCTTCATTCAAATCCGCTTCCAGCTCTTCCATCAGCGCCTGCAAATCTGCCGTCATACCGGTGGATTCCTGTAATTCCTCCTGGTCCGCAAAATATTCCTCCAAATCCTCGTCCAAATCGTCATACTCATAAGCCAACTCATCCGAAACTACTCCGTAAGACGCCTCTTCGTCAGCTTCGCCTGCCTCTTCATAAGACGCTTCTTCTGTAATTCCATCCGCATCCTCAAAGACAGCTTCATCCACATCTCCATCCATGGAAAGTTCTTCGAACATGCCGTCTTCATTCCCATATAAACGATCCGTATCCCGCTCCGGTTGTTCCTCTAAGCCGTCTCCCAAATCCTGTACGGTCTTCCTTGCAGCAAGCTGCTCCAGCTTACGCTCTTCTTCCTCCATCTGCAGAATTGCCTGCCTGCGCTCCTCTTCCGCCTTCTGCTCAGCCAGAATACGCTCTTCCTCTGCTTTTCTTGCCGCAAGTCTTCTCTTCTCCTCTGCTGCTCTCTGCTCCGCATGGCGGCGTGCTTCCTCCGCTGCCCTCTGCTGCTTCTCAATACGGCGCGCCTCTTCCTCCCGCCGCTTCTCCGCCTCAAGCTTCTCCTTTGCTCTGGCCTCTTCGTCTTTCTTCCGCTGACTATCTATCGCTTTCGCGTTCTCCTTCTGCTTCGCTTCCCACTCCATCAGAATCTCTTCAATCTTCATCTGGCCTGTAATCCGCAAGTCCTCGTCTCTCTTATCAATAGCCTTGGTCTTAGGCTCCAGATCAATTCCATTTGCAACGGCAAATCCATTGCGAAGAGCCTCCGCAAGCGTCGCTCCTTTCACAGTCCTGAGGATATTCGACCCACCATGTACTTTAGACTCTGCCGACTCCCCTTCCTGCGCCGTCAGCGGTTTTTCTCCGTTCTGACCCGTTAGACTGTCTCCTCCGGCACCAGATTCAGCTTTCATAAAGCCTGCTGAAGAATCTTCTGTCTCATCGCTATCATCTACCGCCACCGGTTTCATATCCGGATTGGTCGCATCCGACACATCGCCGCCCACAGAGCTCATCATTCTGGCCACAAGGTCTTCGACAGATTCATTCTTGTCAGAAGCTTCGGACGCTGCCGGAGCCGTTCCGTCTGACACGTCGGGAGCAAGACCGACAGATATTCCTCCCATTCCGCTCTTCTGGCTCTCATACCGCTCCTGCTGCAGAGGCGTCAGCGGCTTATATTTCATCTTAAGCTCCATGGCCTGATACACATATCTGCCTTCGCTGAACCAAAGAATCAGATCGTCGCATTCCTCCAGACACTCGGCAGTCATTCCTGCCAAATCATATAATCTGGCAAGCTCATATGCCCATTTCTCAATATATTCCGCTTTCTTAAATTCTTCCAGGGCGTCAATCTGCTCTGCCAGCGGAGCCCTGCGTGCTTTCAGTATTTTGTATTTTAGAATAAACTGGTTCGGATCTTTCGGCGCCAGCTTCACAAACTCCTCATAGCAGTCAGAAGCTTCTTCAATATCATTAATCTTCAATGCCAGCGTCCCCAGCCGGTATACCGTCTTTCTGCTGTTCGGCGCACGGTCATAGGCCATAAATAACACATCCCGGCTCTTCTGAAACTCCCCATTATATTCATAAATCTCGCTGACGCTGTTCAGCATAGACGGATTCTTGACCCTGCGCCAGTCAATCGTATCCGCAATCTCCATGGCCTTCTTATAGCGCTTATTCTCCATATGCTCCAGCATTTGTTCTGTTTTTACCCGATATTCATATTTATCCAATGTTCTCACCTCAAAATGTTCGACTATCTATCTTCTATGATGTCCTATAGCTTATTCAAGTTTATCATATGGTGTATACATTGTCAAAATAATCGGCTTAAATTGTTATAGAATAATATCGTCAACCTTATGGTAGTCCTTCATGCTGTAGACCTCGATAATATTTCCTTTCACCACATACAGATTCGTATCAATATAGACTCCCCTTGCGGTCTGGTAACCATTTCCATTCACCGTCTCGTTCATCAGACACTCGAACCCATTATCTGCATCGTAAGAGAATACATAATACTTCTCTCCATCTCCTTCATTGGCAGAAAATCCGATGATATTCTTCTTCACGTCAATCAGCGCCGCCCGGTAATCATACATAACGTCTGCGCTGTATACATTTTTCATAACATACTTCTGGACTTCTTTCACATCCGTATTATCACTGATATCAAACATAGACAGCTTCACGCCGTTTGTAGAGAATCCGTCTTCCTCCACATCCATGCCGATTCCCAGAAGCATATCCTCACCGTAGAAATGCAGGTATTCTGAGAACCCTGGAATCTTCAGTTCACCGATAATCTTCGGATTCTCCGGATCTGAGAAATCCACCGAGAATAACGGGTCCGTCTCCCTGTAAGTTACAAAGTATCCCACGTCACCCAGAAGCCTTGCCGAATAAACTCTCTCATCTTCCGCCAGTCCCTTGATAGAGCCGATTACCTTTAAATTTTTATCCAGCACATACACGCTGTTTGTATCCCTTTCCGTAGTAATCACCCGCAGATTTCCCTTGTGTTCATCAATGCAGAAGGAATCGTGGATATAACCGTTTATCATGCCCGAAGCCTCTCCCTTCAGCTTTCCCTCCTTATAAGAAATCCTGCGGATTACCGTATCCTGGCCATGCCAGTCATACCAGTAAATATTCTGATTACTTACATACAACTCTCCTCCGTCGGTAAATATTGCCTTGCTGTCCTTCGCTTCCTCCGGTTTATTTATATCAACGGAACTAATCACTTCATACATATATGCCTGCTTCGCAGACGGAAGATAGATATCGGACTCCGGAAGCAGAACCTGATTAATCAGAGGAATGTAACTCTCCGTATCCTTTGCCTCCATTCCGTCATAAGTATTTACATAATAGTGGCTGAACAGATACAGATATCCTTCCGCCATACGGGAGGACGTATAAGAACCGCTCTGCGTCACTTCCCCAAGCTTCTCAGGCTTCTCCGGATTCGACAAATCATAGGTAACCGCAAAGGTATTCTGCTCTCCCATATACCAGCCTCCCTTTGTCTTCTCTTCCCGATAACTCTGTCCCACCAGAACCATTTTCCCATTCTGGACATAAAATTCACTTATCGTACAGGTATCGTCAACCTTCACTTCACCGGCCGCCTTCAGTCCATCCCTGGTATCTACTACCGCAACCGCCCTTCCGTTGTCCCGCAGAGTATAGAGATAGCGCCCGTCTGTCTTCACCACATCCGCTTCGTCCACGCCTTCCTGTCTTACATTCGTCTCAGAATGCTCCGCCGTTTCCGCCGCTGCGGCAGTCTTTGCTTCTGCTGCGCTGCCCCCCATCATTTCCATCGGCGTCGCATCCATCGCTATAGACTGCTCCGCCATATCCGTAGACGCCGCATCCTCCATCCCAGATTCCATCGTCTTCGCACCGCCGTCATAGGAACCTGCGCTCATCGCATTTATACGTTCTTCCAGATATCCGTACACTTCTTCGTAATCTTGCGCCGTAGCAAGACCCGAATCAGAAGAAACTCCCCCTTCTCCTACCACACCTGCATTATCCTCTCTTTCCACGTAACTGACATAATCTGGTTCCTTCATCATACCATACGCAAGTCCACATACCAGCAGACAACAGGCTGCTGCCGCAATATACGCTTTCTTCCATACAAATTTCTTGGGACGCTTCTTTAATAATTCCTCCATCTCTCCCGGTTCCAGAGACTTCGGCACATTCACCGCTTCTGACTTTTCTCTTATCTGATTTAATAATTCCTGCTCTTTCTTATTCATCACATAAGTCTCCTTTCCTAATAATAAGCAGCCTGGCTGTCTGTCGCTGACGGAGCCAGTATCACACTCATCTTCGCCAGCGCGCGGCTTCTTTTAGAGCGGACTGTGCCGCTCTTAAGCTTTAGCATCTCTCCGATTTCCTTGCTCTGATAACCGCCGAATACAGAGAGACCCACAATCATCTGTTCCTCATCAGAAAGCACTGCAAAAGCCCGTCGTACATCCAGACTTAAATTCATATCGTCTTCTCCGCTCCCGCTCTCCAGCCTTTCGAAAAACTCCGCTTCATGCGCCGTCTGAGACTTGGCCATCGCCGCAAGCTTCTTCTTACACATACGGGAGAGTATGGTAAACATCCAGCTCTTAAACGCATCCTCTCTCTTCAGCGAATGTACATGCTCAAATCCCCGGATAACCGCCTCGCTTACTACATCCTCCGCGTCCTGCGGATTCCTCATCATACACAGGGCAAAACGATACAAATCCCTGTAAATCTCTTCATACATACCGGCAAACTTTACTGCGTCACACTTCATCCCACACCCTCCTTTTCTAGAGCATGCCCCCAATCCATTCTGGAAATTCCAGGACACCCTCTAAGGGAAACTATCTTATAAAGAGTACTCTATATATAAGAGTCCCCGTCAAATCTATCTGTTGCATCAAAAATCAAAAAACAGAAAAGAACCCGCAATACCGGCCAAAAGGTATTGCAGGTTCCCTCATTCCGTTCGTTTATTCCGTTTTAATCAATGAGCCCGTATTCCCTGTAAAGCTCTCTTCTGGTCTCCTCCTCAGTAGCCGCTTTACTCGCGTCTGCTGTTCTTTCGTGCGTCTCTAACCCCATCTTACCTCCAGACTTTTCCTTTGTTTCCCAAAGTCATTATGTGATTACATAAAATTTCTTTTTTGATATTTTTCTTATACTATCATAATACTAAAAACTTATCTGGATGTCAATAACTTCATTTTAGCAGGACATGTCTGAAACTCGCTTTATACTCTATAGCAGGCTGCCTTGTGCCCCTTTTGAACCTCCCGGAACTCAGGCGCTTCTTTCCTGCACCGGTCTGTCGCGTAAGGACAGCGGCTGCTGAATACGCACCCGACGAATTTATCCGTCCGCACCGGCTGCTCTCCTTTCAGAGCTGTAAATTCTTTCCTGCGGACATACGGGTCCGGCGCCGCCGCAAACAACGCCTGCGTATACGGATGCTTTGGATTGGCAAATAATTCTTCGGTATCGGTTTCTTCAACTAATGTTCCCAGATACATTACGCCTACACGGTCCGAGATAAACCGCACCACGCCGATATCATGAGAAATAAACAAAAGACTGATGCGCATCTCCTTTTTTAATTCCATCAGCATATTCAATATCTGGGCCTGTATAGACACATCCAGCGCAGACACCGGTTCGTCGCAAACGATTAGCTTCGGCTGGATAATTAACGCGCCCGCAATCCCCAGGCGCTGCACCTGACCTCCGGACAGTTCATGGGGATACCGGAAATAATGTTCTTCTGACAAACCCACTCGCTCCAGAGTAGCAAGCGCTTTCTCCCTCCGTTTTGCCGCATCCTTCACACCGTGAACCGTCAATATCTCTTCCAGAATAGCTCCAATCCGCTGCCTGGGGTTCAATGCCGATATCGTATCCTGAAATACCATCTGCAAATCTCCCCGCAGCGAGCGGTACTCCTTCTCGCTAAACTTACACAAATCCTTTCCCTCATAAAGTATAGAACCGCTGTCAACCTTATTCAATCCTACAATCGCCCGCCCTGTCGTTGACTTTCCGCATCCGGACTCGCCTACCAGTCCATAGGTCTCGCCTTCATTAATATAAAAGGACATATGATCCACCGCGCACATGTGATCTTTCGGTGCAAACAACTTCCCCCAATTTCCATAAATCGGATAAGTCTTCCTTATATTTTTCACTTCCAGCAAGTGTTCACTCATAGCCGCACCTCTCCTTCCTGTCCCAAATGCCCGGCAAATTTCCAACATTTCACCAGATGGCCGGGCTTAACCTCCACAAGCGGCGGCCCTTCTTTCTCGCATTTTCCGTCGGCATACCCGCATCTGGTACAGAAATGGCATCCGGCCGGTATCTTGGAAAGCGGCGGTACAGAACCCGTAATTACCGGCAAATCTTTTCCCCTTTCCACCTTCAGATGCGGAATACAGGATAAAAGCCCCCTGGTATATGGATGGAGCGGATTCTCAAATAATTCTTCCGTCGCCGCATCCTCCACAACCTGCCCCAAATACATAACCTTAACACTATGACAAAGCTGGGACACCGCCCCCATATCATGTGTGATAAATAATACAGACATTCCCAGCTTTTCATTCAATTCCCGAATCAGGTGCAATATCTGTTCCTGTATGGTCACATCCAGCGCAGTCGTCGGCTCATCCGCAATTAAGAGCCTTGGCTCGCAGGCCAGCGCCATGGCAATCATCACCCGCTGCTGCATACCGCCGGACAATTCGTAAGGATATCTCCGAATACAATTTTCCGGATTCGATATTCCGGTCAGCTTCAGCATCTCCACTGCACGTTCTTTTGCCTGGGCCTTTGTCATTCCTTTATGAAGCATCAGAATTTCACTCAACTGCATCCCTACGGTATGCACTGGGCTCAGCGAATTAAGCGGGTCCTGAAAAATAATAGAAATACGGTTCCCTCTGATATCCCGCATCTCGGATAATGGTTTCACAAGAAGATTCTCTTCTTCAAATAGAATCTCCCCTTCATAACGTACCGCCGTATCATGATCTCTCAGCCTCAGAACAGACTGTGACATCACACTCTTCCCAGAACCAGACTCGCCCACTACCCCTGTGATTTCTCCTGAATGAACGCTGAAACTCACCCCGTCTACAGCAGGCAGCCATTTCTTATGAACCGGAAATAACACTCGGAAATCTTTTATTTCAAGTAACGGTTTTTTCACATGATTTTTCTTATTCTCATTCATTACTTTTTCGCTCCTCCTTTTGTCCTCGGGTCCATGAAATCCCTGAGTCCGTCGCCCAGAAGATTTAAGCTGAGCACGCAGAGAACAACCGCCGCTCCGGGACATATCATTGTCCATGGAGCTTTGGAAAAGACCAGTTTACTTGCCTGCAGCATATTCCCCCAGCTTGCCGCAGGCGCCGGGATTCCTGCTCCTAAGAAACTAAGCGAAGCCTCGGAAATAATCGCCTGCGCAAAGATAAACGACGCCTGAACCGTCAGCGGAGAGATAACTCCCGGCAGAATCAATTTCCACAAAATACGGGCATTGCCAAAGCCCTGCACCTTTGCCGCCTCCACAAAGGGCTGCTCTCTGACCACCATGGCGCTTGCCCGGACCGTTCTTGCAACACTGGGCGTATAGACAATCGTAAGCGCCACAATAACATTCCAGCTGGAAGTGCCAAGCGCCGCAATTAGCGCAATTGCCAGAAGGATTCCCGGTATGGCAATCAGCCCGTCGCAAATCCGCATCAGAATATGATCCAGTATCTTAAAGTAGCTGGCGTAGATTCCTAATATGACGCCCAGAATACAGGAAAAAACAGCCACGCAGCCTCCGACCCAGAGCGAAACCCTTGCGCCGTACATCAAACGAATAAATAAATCCCTGCCAAATTCATCCGTCCCCAGAATATGCTCTCCGCTGGGCGGCTTCAGCCTGTCCGCCACAACCATAGCATTGGGGTCTGTTTTGCTGATAAACGGAACCAGCGCCGCCAGAATCAAAATAATCACAAAGCCTGCAAATCCAATCATCAGTCCCGGGCTGGCCAGAAGACGTTCCTTTCTAAGCTGACGCTGTTCTTTAAAAATCGCCTCGCTGACCGCAGAAGTATTTTTATTTACCAAACTCATCTTTCCGCCTCCTATCTGCGTCCCGGCTGTAATCTTGGGTCTGCGAAGCCATACAGTACATCCACAACCAGATTAACCAGTACATACAACAGTGTTACAAAAAGCACCACACCCTGAATCACAAATACATCCCTCCGGTTAATCGCCCCGATTGTCAGCATTCCAATTCCTGGAATATTAAATATTGTCTCTGTTACAATTGTTCCGGTTATCAGGCTGCCGAAAGACTGACCCACCGCCGTCAAAATTGCCGGAGCCGCATTCTTCAGCGCATATCTCAGTACAACCCCTCGCTCCTTAAGTCCCTTAGACCTTGCAGTCCGAATATAATTCTTATAGAGCGTCTCCAAAAGGGAAGACCTTGTCATTCGCGTAATATATGCCGCTTGGACAATACCAAGGGACAAAGCCGGCACGAATAAATATTTCAGATGTTCTCCCAGCCCCTCTGCCAGACCGGCATATCCGGCAACCGGGAACCACTGATGATAAACACCGAAAAATAACATTAGAAACATACTGAGCAAAAACCCCGGCAGCGCCGCCCCCACAAGAGAAATGGATACCGCCGCCACATCCAGCGCCGTTCCCCTGCGGTAAGCCGCCAGTATTCCAAAGGGGACCGACAGCGCTAATGCAAAAATCTGCGCCAGAATAGCAAGACTTAAAGTAGGCAGAAAATATTCCCCAATCGCCTCCAATACAGACTGCTGCAGAAAAAAGGAATCCCCCCAGTCCCCCTTAAAGATTCCTGCAAACCAGTCCGCATACTGAACCAGAAACGGCCGGTCAAATCCCAGTTCCGCATTCAGCTCCTCAATCTGCGCCGGAGTCGCCTCCATCCCCAGAAGCGCTGTCGCCGGTCCTCCCGGAATCAGATAAACCACCAGAAAGACCACCCAGGATACCACAAACAGCACCGGTATTAAAGACAAAATCCGCTTCACTATATAAGATAACATACGCCTCTCACTCCTTTCTTTTGTATATAACCCCCACAAACACAAAGGGCGGACTTCCATCCACCCCAGTAGTAATTATTTTGAAATGCTGGCGCCCCAGTAGATATTGAATCTCAGATAATTCGTTCCCTCTACGCCTTCATTCATCGCAGTTACGCCAGTATAATGTCCAAGAACGGTAGCTGCTCCGTACTCATATAAGAACGTCTGAAGCTCTTCCCATGCCGCCGCTGCTTCTTCGTCAGATTCAGCCTGACGGATTGCCTGAATCCCTTCCGCAACCTCCGGCGCATCAAGACCAGCCCAGCCGCTGTCAAGCACAGACAACTGAATCGGCAGCATGTTATAGCTGTTACTGGTAATATACATACTGAACTGCTTCGGGTCTGCACGATGCTCCATAAAAGTACTGAAATCATAAGTCTCAACTTCCGCATTAAAGCCTGCCTGTTTCAGCTGTTCCTGCACTACCAGCGTGGCGTTATACATCTCCGCATAATCCTCTGTGGTAACCAGAACAAGAGGCTCATTGTTATACCCGGCTTCTTTCATTAACTTCTTAGCTTTTTCTGTATCCTGCTGATTATAATATTCCGAACCTGCGTCTGTTCCCCACTGTGCGTCAGTTGGAACACACCATCCTGCATTCGTTTCATACAATTCTTTATTACCATAGCTTGCCATAAGAATATCATCGCAGTTCAATGCCGCTAAGACTGCCTGTCTCATGTTCTTATCCGCCATAATACCTTCTGTCGTATTCAGGAACAGATTCAGTGTACCGCCGCGTTCTGCGCTCACTTTCACGCCGGCTTCCTGAGACAATTCTTCATAATTATCCAGCGGAATCTCTTCGGCTATATCATACTGGCCGTTCTTCACGCCTGCAATTCGGGTAGCCGTATCTGCCACCACATCAAAATAAATCACATCGCTGACTCCAGTCTTATCTCCGGCAAGTCCGCTTGCCTCTCCTTCTCCCGGCTGGTAATCCGCATTCTTCTCAAGCTTCACATACTGGTCCTGCTTCCACTCTGCCACCTTATACGGACCTGTTCCGATATACTCGCTTAAGCCCTCCTCTCCAGTCAGCTTCTCGGCGATTTCCGCCGGATAAACTGCCGCAAATTGAATCGGACTTGCAAGAATCATAATAATATCGGATGAAGCCTCATTCACTTTCAGCAAAACGGTATAATCGTCTACTTTTTCAAATACGGAGCCGCCAATCAGCGTTTTCGCCTTGGCAGACACATCAAGCCAGCGGTTCATGGATGCAACAACGTCGTCCGCCGTCATCTCTTCCCCATTATGGAACTTCACACCCTCGCGAATCTTAATCGTATATTCCATTCCGTCTTCACTGACTTCATAAGATTCTGCCAGAACCGGCGTCGGTTCATAATCCTGATTCATTGCAAATAAGGACTCGTATACATGAATTCCGATTCCTCCAACAATGTTAGAATTTACTGACGGCGGATCTAATGACGGCGGATTTGCCGCAATTGCAACATGCAGTTCTGATGCGCTGCTTTCTCCCCCATCTCCGGCGTTTCCTGAATCCTTCGCATCCCCCGAACCTGAATCCGAGCCCCCACAGCCCGCAAGCAGGAGAGCCATACACATTGCTACTGCCGCAATACGCAGCCACATTTTTCTTTTCATAATAAAAATGCCTCCCTTTTATTTTTCACATGCTCTGAAAATCCGTAACAGTTCATTGCTGATTCGTTAAGATTTCAAAAGTGCATGTCTGTACTTATCATTTTACCTTAGCAGCCTAAGTCCGTCTAATTGATAAGTATAATAAAGGAAGGCACTTATTGACTTTATAAATATTAACCTCTGTAGTAATTAATCAGACATCCTTTCAGGATAATCTCCCGCTCCACGTCTGTCAAATCCCCAAGGGTCAGAGGAATCTCTGTAATCTCCTCTCCAATCACATAGGCTTTGATTACTTCGGCCTTTTCTTCAATCGCTTTTCTGATTCCCGGAACAAAGATATAATCCCCGTTCTGAAAGCTTAGATGTTCATGGTCCTCATTCGTAATAAACGGAAGCATGCCCCAGTTAATCAGATTCGAGCGATATCTCTTGGTAGCGTATTCGTTAGCGATATTCGCCCAGCCGCCCAGAACCTTCTGGCAGGACGCGGCCTGTTCTCTTGCCGAACCGTCTCCCGGCTTCACTGCAAATATCGTACTGCCGATTCCCAAATTACTCCGCTTCACGCCCTCAAAATTCGCATGAATCTTATCCATAACCGCATCCAGCTCCTTCAGTACGCCTCTCGGACAGGTATCGGCCTCAATCGCTTTCTGAGCCTTCTGGACTTCTTTTGCCCGGCCCACATATGCAGGGTCCTTTCTGGACAGTGCAAACTCTGCCAGTCCCAGAGGATTCGAGCGATAAGAGGAAGTCTCCCCAGATGGAATCAATTCATCCGTTGTGGTTACCGGGTCGTGTATCTCTGAAACTACCTTCACAATCAGATTCTCCGGCAGCTCAGACATTGCCGGCCAGTCCTTGATATTCGGTCCGAATTTGATTTCTACAGAAGGATCAGCCACGCCCTTGCTGTCAAAGACACGATTTGCATAAATCCTGCCGTCAAAATGATACGTCGGTCCGGTATACTCCACATCCAGCGCCGTCGCAGGAGTCAGGAATCCCTGATTCGCCGCCGTAGCCGCAATAGAACGGGCGTCCATCAGCGCAACAGAGGAAATCTGTCCGCTCTGAAGCTTCGAGCCTTCCCGGTTCGGGAAATTCCTGGTAGAATGGCGAATGGAAAATGCGTTATTTGCCGGCGTATCTCCCGCTCCGAAGCAGGGACCGCAAAAGGCCGTCTTCACAATTGCGCCGGCCGCCATCAAGTCTGCCACTGCTCCATTTTTCACCAGTTCCATATAAATCGGCGTACTTGCCGGATATACGCTGAATGTAAATTCATCCGAGCCGATATATTTTCCCCGGATAATATCTGCAGCCGCGCAGATATTTTCAAATCCGCCTCCGGCACAGCCTGCAATCAGCCCCTGGTCCACATATAATTTCCCGTCCACAATCTTACTTTGCAGAGAATACTCCACCGCGCCATCCAGACTGACAAGAGCCTTCTGCTCCACATCATGAAGAATGTCTGCAAGATTTGCATTCACTTCATCAATCGTATATACATTCGACGGATGGAACGGCATAGCAATCATCGGCTTTATCTCGCTTAGATTCACATAGACCATACCGTCATAATAGGCAACCGCTCCCGGATTCAGCTCCTTATAGTCTTCCTTACGGCCATGAATCTCGTAGAATTCCTGAATCTTCTCATCGGTCTTCCAGATAGAAGACAGACAGGTGGTCTCGGTGGTCATAACGTCAATTCCGATTCTAAAGTCCGCGCTTAACTTCTCCACACCCGGTCCTACAAACTCCATCACCTTATTATTCACATATCCGTTGCCAAATGTAGCTCCGATAATCGCCAGCGCCACATCCTGAGGTCCGACTCCCTTCCTGGGTTCGCCCTCCAGATAAATGCCGATTACGCCGGGCATCTTAATATCATAGGTCTTATTCAGAAGCTGCTTCACAAGCTCCGGTCCGCCCTCGCCCATGGCCATCGTTCCCAAAGCGCCGTAGCGGGTATGGCTGTCAGAGCCAAGAATCATCCGGCCGCCGCCTGCTAACATTTCCCTCGCATACTGATGAATCACTGCCTGATGCGGCGGAACATACACACCGCCGTATTTCTTTGCGCAGCTCAGCCCAAACATATGGTCATCTTCATTAATCGTACCGCCGACTGCGCACAAAGAATTATGGCAGTTGGTCAGCACATAGGGAATCGGGAATTTCTCCAGTCCGGACGCTCTGGCCGTCTGTATAATCCCAACAAACGTAATGTCATGAGACGTCAGTTTATCAAACTTAATCTGAAGGCGCTCCATATTGCCGGAAGTATTGTGCTCCTTCAAAATCCCATAAGCCATCGTCTGCTTTGCAGCCTCCTCCTGGGATACCGCCTGCCCGGTCTTCGCCTCAGCCTCCCGCACATCTTCCGCAATCTCTGTACTGTTCAGAAGATATACGCCTTTATCATAAAGCTTTATCATAGTATTCTCCTCCTGTAATCCGATCTTTTAATTCCTATATTGTAATCTGCGCGCCGTCTGTTCCGTCTGTCAAATATAATTTCCGCCCCGGCACAGACTGCATATTAAATGAGTCCCCTGCTTCCGCAAGCAGGTTCCGCATACTATACTATCAGAAAAGAAGCCGCCGCACAATAGCGGCAGCTCATGTTTTGCTGGTTATCTTTATGGAATATCTTACTGCGAATCCAGATATTTCAGATGACGTTCCACCATAACCGCAATCTTAAATGTCAATGCATCTTCAAATACCCTCACATCCAGCCCGGTCTTCTTCTGTATCTTTTCCAGCCGGTACACCAGCGTATTACGGTGTATAAATAACTGTCTCGCCGTCTCAGAAATATTCAGACTATTGTCAAAGAACGTATACACCGTAATCAGTTCTTCATCATCAAATAACTCCGTTGCATTGCCTTCCAGAACCTCTGACAAAAACATCTCACATAACGACTTCGGAAGCTGATGAATCAGTCTGCCGATTCCCAGTTCATTATATGCCAGTACGCTTCTCTCTCCGTAAAATACGCGCCCTACCTCCAGCGCCATACTCGCTTCCTTATAAGAACGCGACACTCCTTTCAGCTCATCAGTAATCGTTCCGTAAGAAATACGAATCCCAACCATCGCCTCCATACTCAGCGTGTCTACAATCACCTTAGCCAAATGCTGAACTTCCGGATACTCTTCCCCATCCCCAAGTTCCTTGACAAGAATCACATGACTTTCATCCACCGCAGTCACAAAATCCCGTTTTCCCGCTGAGAATAGTCCTTGTAAAGTCTCCAAAATCAGGTTCTCGCCCTCATTCTTCGGTTCCACAATAAACACGACTCTGCGCTGCTCATTTACAATGCGCATCTTCCTGGCCTGGCTATATATATCTACTAGAAGCATATTATCCAGAATTAGATTCTGAATAAAATGATTCTTATCCTGCCGTTCTCTGTATGCCTGAACCAAATTCGACATCTGACTGACTCCAAGTTTTCCTACAATAGAAATGTCGGCGCCTTTCCCCTGCAAGGCTAATACATATCCCGGTTCATCATCTATATAAATGGAAAACAGACCGAAGTCCCTCTCAAGCTCCTCCATCAACTCCTGGCACTCATTCCCTCTCAGAAAATTTCCTACCCGCTCCCCCAATGCCTTCGTAACGGTACTGGTCATAGCCACGCACTCGCCTTTGGCATTCCATACGGAAGCTTCAAGCCCTGAAATCCTCTTAATATCCTGAATAATCTTCTGAATCACCTGGTTTGGCAGCAAAAAATCTCCTCCTTTTATTCCATATTATCCTGCTTTTCTTTCATAATCCGCATCATATAGTCAAATCTTGCAATCTCAATTTCAACTTTCTGATAGCGGATATATCTCCATACCATAAAACCTCCGATAGCAACCAGCAGCATTCCTGACTTCTTCATAGCTTTTCTCCAATTCTACCCCCATACCAGAAAAGCAGTCAAACCAGTATTATAAAGTACAATTCGCCATTAATATGCCGTCGGTGGCACAATGCCTGCGCAATCACTTCCCATATAAAATCCAGAAAGGCGGTGAATCCCTCACCGCCTTCCGATTTTATAAAGATAATGCATCAATATACAATTACTGCATTGCCAAACGCAGCACTAATTCGTAATTGTAACCTCGGTCTCTTTGTCAAATACATGAATCTTATCCGGATTGAACGCGAACTTAACACTATCGCCTGTTCTTGCTGTTGTCGTAGGCTCAACTCTTGCAGTCATGCTTGCTCCGGCATAATCAAAGTACAGGAATACCTCAGCGCCAAGCATTTCGTATACTCGAATCTTAGCCTCAATCATGGTATCCGGATGGCTCTTCAAATATTCCGGCTCGTCATGGACATCCTCAGGACGAATACCAAGTACAACTGTCTTTCCGTTGTATCCGCCGTCAACCAGCTTCTTAGCCTTAGCAGCCGGAAGCTTAATCTCTGAATCGCCCATCAGAAGGTATACATCCTTGCCTCTCACTTCACACTTTGCATCTGCAAAGTTCATCTGCGGTGATCCGATAAATCCTGCTACGAACAGGTTACATGGTGAATCATACAGTACCTGAGGAGTATCTACCTGCTGAACAATACCAGCGCTCATAACAACGATTCTTGTACCAAGCGTCATAGCCTCTGTCTGGTCATGTGTTACATAGATAATGGTTGTTCCCAGTCTCTGATGAAGTCTGGAAATCTCAACACGCATCTGTCCACGAAGTTTTGCATCCAGATTTGAAAGAGGCTCATCCATAAGGAATACCTTAGGATTACGCACGATAGCACGTCCCATAGCAACACGCTGTCTCTGTCCGCCGGAAAGAGCCTTCGGCTTACGCTCAAGCAGCGCTTCCAAGTCAAGAATTCTTGCCGCCTCGCGAACCATCTTGTCAATCTCATCCTTCGGTACTTTTCTCAGCTTAAGACCGAACGCCATGTTATCATATACCGTCATATGCGGATACAGAGCGTAGTTCTGGAATACCATCGCGATATCTCTGTCCTTAGGCTCAACGTCATTCACCAGCTTGTCACCAATATATAACTCGCCTGAGGAAATATCTTCCAGACCGGCAACCATACGAAGTGTAGTGGACTTACCACATCCTGAAGGTCCTACGAAAATAATAAACTCCTTATCTTTAATCTCAAGATTGAAATCCTTAACAGCCTCAAATCCATTCGGATAGGTCTTGTTAATGTGTTTTAACGATAAACTTGCCATTGTTTGTTCCTCCTGATTCACATATTTTTTTCAAAAATGCTCTACGCCTAGTATAACGAAAATGTTCCCTCTGCGCCATACTCAACTTGAACAATTTTTTTTCGTATAATTCGTCAAGTTGACCAAGTATCCCGTTCCAAAAGCTGCCGGTAAATATCTCTTTTAGCAACTCCCCTGTCCTTTGCCGTCCGCTTCATCGCCTCCTTCTTATCTATCCCCTGGGACAAATAATATTCCATATGCTCTTCCAGCGAAAGTTCCATCCATTCAGCCTGTTCTTCCTCTCTAAGGTCCTGCCTGCTCCGGCCTTCCATCACCAATACGCACTCTCCCTTAGGCTCATGCTCCTTATAATAGTCCAGAGCGTCTTCTATCGTAGTCTGCCAGAGCGTTTCATGCTTCTTTGTCAATTCTCTGCACACCGTCAGTCTCCGGTTTCCAACTATTTTCAACAATTCCTCCAACGTCTTAACCAGTCTGTGGGGCGCCTCATAGAGCACTACTGTCCGGGTCTCTGTTATGATTTCTTCTAATATATGTCTGCGCTCTTTCTTATCTGCCGGAAGAAATGCTTCAAAAGCGAATCTTCTGGTGGAAAGTCCAGAAACCGTCAGCGCTGTAATGCAGGCCGAAGCCCCCGGCAGAGCCGTCACCGGAATCCCTCCCTCGTGACACATCCGCACCAGTTCTTCCCCAGGATCGGAAATACCAGGCGTCCCGGCATCCGTAACCAGGGCTACGTTCTTCCCCTCTTCCAACAGCTTAATCAGTTTCCGCCCCTTCGCAATCTTATTATATTCATGATAACTGGTCATCGGAGTCTTAATTCCATAATGATTCAGAAGCTTCATGCTGTTGCGGGTATCTTCCGCAGCAATCAAATCCGCCTCTTCCAAAATCCTTACCGCCCGAAAAGTCATATCTTCCAGATTCCCAATCGGCGTAGCGCATAAAAATAATGTTCCTGACATTACATCCTTCCTCACCGGCATTTTTCTGTCCGCGCAGACGGAGATTTTTTCATTTCTCCATACATACGCAGCGCTTCCTCTGTGTACTGTCCGTCCTTTTCATATACAATAAGCGGCGGCTCCACCCGCATTCTGGGCCTGCCGTTTCTAAGCCCTTCTATCAGGACCATAGACGGTTCCTTATCCACATAAGAATGCACCAAACGCATCCGTTTCGGCTCAATCCTGCACTCACACATGATTCGCAATATCTCCGGCAGGCGAAACGGCCTGTGCACCATATAAAAACGTCCCTTCTCTTTTAGAAGTTTCGCGCTCTGTTCCAAGATATCCCGCAAAGTGCAGTACACCTCATGCCTGGCGGCATACCTGGAATCATTTACATTCTTTACTCCATGTGACTGAATCATATAAGGAGGGTTCACCGTTATAACTTCAAAAGAGGCCGCACCATAAACTTCCGCCGCCTCTTTCACATCCCCTGTCCTTATCTCAATCTTTCCTTCCAGATTGTTATACCGTACGCTGCGTCTTGCCATGTCCGCACTGACTTCCTGAATCTCCAGTCCCCCATAGAACGTTCCATCGTTCTTTGCCTCCAGAAGAATCGGAATAATCCCGGTACCCGTTCCCAAATCCAAAGCCCGCTCTCCTTTTTTGACTTTCGCAAAGGAAGAAAGCAGAACCGCATCTATTCCAAAACAGAACAGGTTCGGATTCTGAATCAGATAATAGCCTCCGGTCTGAAGATCATCCAGCCGCTCTCCTTCTCTCAGAAGATTTTTCTTCATTTCAGTTTCTTCTGAAACTTTATTGTTTCTATATTCATCATTCATTGTCTAACTTTGAAGAATTGTTCTTCTCCTCCAGCGCCTTTAACTGTTTCATTTCCTCAGAAGACAGTTTCATATCCTTCTTCTTTCTTCTTGGTTTAAAACGAAGTTCCAGGGCCTTATACTCCCGAATTTCCTTCTCGTCATTATCCAAATCAACGATTACCTTCACCTGCTGCCGAAGTACGTTCACTGAATGAACCGTCCCCTTAAGCTTCTCAGGCGTTGTCACAGTATCGCCCGGCAGCGGCAGATGACTGTTTAACTCTTCGTAAGTCTCTTCTTCATTCGTCAGGCAGCACATGAGTCTGCCGCATACCCCGGATATCTTCGTTGGATTCAGGGATAAGTTCTGCTCCTTTGCCATCCGGATTGATACCGGTGCAAATTCCGTCAGATAAGCATGGCAGCACAGCGTCCTGCCGCAGATACCAAGTCCTCCGCGTATCTTTGTCTCATCCCGCACTCCAATCTGGCGCAGCTCAATTCTGGTGCGGAATACCCCCGCCAAATCCTTCACCAATTCCCGGAAATCAATCCTTCCATCCGCAGTAAAATAAAATAATACTTTATTATTATCAAAGGTATATTCTGCATCAATCAGCTTCATCTCCAGCTTATGCTTACGAATCTTCTCCTGACAGATTACAAATGCCTCCTTCTCTTTCTCCCGGTTCTTCGTCTCCTTACGCGTATCCTCCTGAGTAGCAATTCGTATAACCGGTTTCAGCGGCTGTAAAATCCTCCCGTCGTCTATCTCCCGTATTCCCGTTACAACAGAGCCGATTTCAACGCCTCTTGCCGTCTCCACAATTACTTTGTCTCCCGCATTGACATGAAATTTCCCCGGAGCAAAAAAGTATACTTTCCCCGCCCTGCGAAATCTCACTCCAATTACCTTTGTCATAGATTAATTCTCCTTTATCGTCAGAAATAGAAGTTCCATTACAAGCGCAAAATTAACATTCGCCCGGAGCCTTGCTTTGGACTTCTCAAGACTCTCCAAAACCAGTTCGATTCCCTCATAAGAGCTCTTCGTTGCACGCTCTCTAATCTCTGGAATCAGTTCTTTGAATATAATTTTATCTACATCTCTGGTTGCCTTATACATCAGAACGTCCCGATACCAAATCATAATAATATCGAAATACTCCTCCACATCCAGCTTATACACATGAATATGTCTCACAGCCTCAAGCAGCGCGCTAAATTCCATCTCGCGGATATTCTTTAAAAGATTTACTGCTTCTTCCCGAATCGCATCGTATTTTTCGTTCTTCGCCAATAGAACGGCCCGCCCGATATTGCCCTGTGCAAAGGCAGTGCACATCTCCGCCTTATAATCCGGTACGCCCATCTTCTCCATTAAATATTTCTTAATCAGAGTATCCTTCACATTGCGCAATTTCAGCATTACGCATCTTGAAGTAATCGTCGGAAGAAGCTTCTCGGCATTCTCTGTCAGCAGCATGATGACCGCATACTCCGGCGGCTCTTCAATCGTCTTGAGCAGGGCATTCTGGGCCTGTTCTGTCATCCGGTCCGCCCCGTCAATGATATAGATTTTATACGGCCCCTGATAAGGCTTAATCATAATATCGTTATTTATCTTTGTCCGAACAACATCCACACCGATACTGTTCTCCAGCGACTCAATCGTAATCAAATCCGGATGGCTCTTACTGTCTACCTGCTTACAGGAATGACATTCGTTGCAAGGGTCCGCTCCCTGCTTCTCACAAAGCAAAGTTCCCGCGAACAGCATGGCCAGCATATTCTTCCCGGAGCCTCTGGCCCCGTTGAGAATATATGCGTGAGATACCTTATTCTGCCGCACCGCATTCTCAATATAGCTAATCACATTCTTGTGTCCTATTACATCCTTAAAGCTATCCATTCTGTATCTCCTCTGCTATCTTCGTAAGACATCTCTCCATGTCCGTATTTTCAAATCGTTTATCAATTCCGAGACGCATCAGTTTCTCCTCACAGAAATCTTCCGCATCTGCCAGAAATCTCCTGCACATCTCTTTGTACTTCGGCCGGGTCTGACTTCTCTCCCTCTTAAGCGCCCGCTCCAGTCTGATTCCGTCGTCAATCTCGATATATATAGGAACCAATCGGCCCGCTCCATAATACATCCGCATCTTTTCATAGGATTCCAGCGTTCCTATCATCAGATAACTATTATGATACAAGTCAATCTGACCGTCGTCTACGGTAAAATATTTCCAAATGCCATGTATCGTATCATATGCCCGAAGCTCAATCACTTTCCCCTCCGCTTCAAGCCGGCTAAGCTCCGACTCATCCACAAAATGATACTGAACCCCGCTGCTTTCCCCCTCCCGCATCGGCCTGGTCGTATAAGATACCACTTTGCCAAGACCGGGAAAACGCTTCATAACCTCTCTGTACAGCGTATCCTTGCCAGAGGAACTTTTTCCCATCATGTAATATATCTTACCCATCTAATCCAACCTCATTCCTTTGTGTCTGAAACCCGCTAAACCGCTCCCTTCCATCCGCCGTACCCGACACAATCAGCAGCACCCGGACAAGCGCCTGTCATCCTGCCACCACACCTCTTCGGTATACCTCCGCCTCATTCTCTCTGTATCCGCAGCACCCGTATCTGCCCAGCCTTCTCCGTACCTTCTATGAGAAATCCCGCCGCCTGGTACTGCAAAAGCAGACTTATCGTCTCCGGCGATATCCGCTCACCCGGAACAATCAATGGTATGCCCGGCGGATACAGATAGGCGTATTCCGCGGAAATCCTTGCCTCCGCACTCTGCCAGACCAGTTCTTCCGTTCCAGATTCCCCATCGCTGATTCCAATGGCTTCGGCACAGGTCATTACCTGCTCTTGAACCGGCAGCCCAGCCGCTCCGACGTCTCTGTTCCTCTCACCTCTGCCGGCTCCGGCAGTTCTCCCTTCTTCCAGCTCTGCATCAATCTCAAACAAAGCATTCTGCAGCCTGTCGAATCCCTCCTGACTGTCACTGACAGAAGTCATAGCAACCACATATGTGCCTGCCGCCATCTCCATCTGCAGATGATACCTCTCCAGCAGCATCCGATACAGCTCTTTCCCAGTCATTCCAACCCCATTTACAGAAATAACAAGCTTCGAACAATCATAATTCTCTGTTTCCACCAGCTTAAGACACTTCAGCATACCGAGCATTTTCCTCAGTTTCCTCAGACGTTCCACATAATCCTCAAACAGCTCTCTCCCCTGCCCGTCAAGCATTCGCACACAATTGTCAATACTTGCCATCAGGATATAAGACGGACTGGAGGACTGCAGCATATCCAGATAGCGGAAAATTCTTCTTCGGTCCGCTATCTCTCCCTGCACATGCAGAAGTGCGGTCTGTGTTAATGAAGGTAACGTCTTATGCACACTGTGAATTACAACATCGGCTCCCCCTGCAAGTGCATTCGTCCCAAAATACGGATGAAATCCGAGATGCGACCCATGAGCCTCATCAACAATCAGCGGAATCCCATATTCATGAACCGCATCAGCAATTCCCTTTATATCGGAAATCACTCCCTCGAAAGTCGGAGATACAATCACAACTGCCCGTATGTCTGGACACGCCATAAGCGCAGTTCTCACTGCGCTTACAGAAATATCCATATTCATATGAAGACTGGCCCCAAATTCCGGATACAGATATACCGGTTTCAGCTCATTCAGATATATCGCATGATAGACAGACTTGTGGCAATGCCGCGCCGCCAGTATCCGTTCTCCCTTACATGTACTGCCAAGAATCGCACTTAAGATTCCCGCCGTACTTCCATTCACCAGATATCTGCTTTCCTCCGCCCCGTACACCTTCGCCGCCAGCCTCTGGGCCTCCTTAAGAATCCCACTCGCATGATGCAGATCATCAAATCCCTCTATCTCCGTAATATCAATCTCATAAGGAAGCCTGATTCCGCCTGGCGCCTGCCTCTTATGCCCCGGCATATGGAAACCATAATAATCAGACGCGCTATATTCTACAAGTCGGCTATACAATCCATTCATGAATATCTTATTATTTCTCC
>CATJPU010000152.1 GCA_949742505.1 uncultured Lachnospiraceae bacterium
GGCATCCGGAAAGATTCTTGAAATCCAGGGAACAGCAGGCGACCAGGTTATGATGGCAAGAAGAGACGGTTTTGAGTCTGTATTCAAGGATGTTGCAGGGATTGAGATTGTTCAGTCTGTAAACTGTGATTATGCAAGAGCTAAGGCTGTTACAGCAACGCAGGATCTTCTTCAGGCAAATGACGGCGTTGTAGCGATTTACGGACATAATGACGACATGGCTGTTGGCGCGGCTCAGGTTTGTGCAGAGAAGAATCTTACAGATGTTAAGGTTTGCGGTGTTGACGGACTGATGGAAGCAGTTAAGATGATTGAAGAAGGCAAATATGTGTGTACAACCATGAACGACCCTGCTACAGAGCTTCGCGTTGGTATTGATACCGCGATTAAGCTGATTAAGGGCGAGAGCGTTGAGACAGAAGTCGATGCAGGAACAGGACTCATCAATAAAGATAACGTTGCAGATTATGTTGGAGACGGCGACTTTGCTGAAATGAAATAATAGAAGCATAACGAATAATTCGGATTAATTCTATTCTAAAAAGGTGGGCGGTGTGTGGACGCCGCCCGTCTTGCATCTCCGGGGTGTTCCATACAAGACGGGCGGCTGACAGACGGCCCCGGAAGGAAGGAGAGGCGCGTATGGTAAGATTGATTGAAATTACAGTGTTGGATGATTTGAAGCAATTTATGAAGCTTGCAAGCGAAAGTATAAGCGATATCGGTGTTCATACAGAGGACGGCCAGATTGCGGATGCCAAATCCATTCTCGGGCTGATGGCAATTAATTATAATAAGCCGATAAAAGTAGTGACGGAAGATGAAAAGTTTTTGAAAAAATTGGATAAATGGGCTGTGGACATGGATTATTATGACCCGGCTGAATTTAATAAAAAATAGTAGAAAGGTAGATTAAGTATGAAAGCCGTACAGATGACAGCAATCAAAGAGTTGCATTATGTGGATGTAGAGAAACCAACGCCAAAGGATGATGAAGTATTACTTCAGATTATGGCGGTTGGAGTTTGTGGTTCGGATATTCCAAGAATCCTTGTATCAGGACCGCATACGCTTCCGATTATTCCCGGACACGAGTTCGCCGGACGTATCGTAGAAGTTGGGAAAGACGTAAAGGACTGGAAAGTGGGAGATAAGGCAAGCGCGGCGCCGCTGCTTCCCTGCAACGAATGTGAGTGGTGTAAGAAAGGAATCTATTCTCTCTGCGAGGATTACAAATACTATGGTTCCCGCAATGACGGCGCATATGCACAGTATCTTGCAGTAAAGGAAGAGTGCCTGCTTCGTTTGAATGAGGATACGCCGTATGACTGGGGCGCAACCATCGACCCGGCTGCAAATGCGATTCATGCTTATCTCCGCGCAGAAGGAAATGGAAAAGATACGGTTGCAGTATACGGACTTGGAGCAATCGGACTTTTCGCAATTCAGTATGCAAAATATCTGGGATGCGAAAAAATCGTAGCAGTTGATATAGATGACGGAAAATTAGAGGATGCGGCGAAGTGCGGCGCTACACTGACGATTAATTCCATGAAGGAAAATCCGGTGGATAAGATTAAGGAATATACAGACGGAAAGGGAGTTACCCTTTCGCTGGAAATGTCCGGAGCGCCGATTTGTCAGCATCAGGCAATTCTTGGAACAGGCAAGATGGGAAGAGTCGTATATCTTGGAATTTCTCATAAGCCATTGGAACTTTCGGAAAAGGCAGTGGATCAGATTCAAAGATTCCAGATCAGCGTAATTGGAAGCTGGAATTCTTTCTCGAATCCATATCCGGGATTTGAATGGACAGAGGCTGCGAAGCTGATGAATGAGAAGGGATTCAATCCGGATCTGCTGATTTCCCACAGATTAGAGCTGTCTGAGCTTCCGGGAATTTTCAAACAGATTGATGAAAAGAAACTGGTTTATAACAAGATAATGTTCTATCCCAATGGAATGGATGAGCGAAAATGAGCAAAGTGATAGACAGA
>CATJPU010000153.1 GCA_949742505.1 uncultured Lachnospiraceae bacterium
ACCTGCAGGGGCTGAAAATATGTTCCGTCATTTACTACAATAAAACCAAAGGTCTTAGAATCCCGGATGCTCCGCACCCATCCGCCTATGGTAATCTGCTTGTCCAAATATTCCTCCTGATTCCTGTATAAGTCCCTAATCATCAACAAATCCATACTCATAACTCCTTCTCAAATTATACCTCGTGAAACGGCCGATTGGCCATGATGGGCGCCCGGATGGTATCATTACTCTTGCGCAGTCTCAGAGGCATCCGTATCGAATTAATTCCTCTTTTTGTAAGATACTCTCCAAAGCATATTTGAAAAATGCATTTTCAAACATGGTCTAGTATAGCACAAATTATCCTATTCATGTACCCCTCTGCGCATAAAAATTAAACTTAATATAGCCATTCAGCCACGCTGCCCTATTACATGCCAACAGTATTTGACCAGCTCTTTATTACAAAATGTATCCTAAAGATCTCTGCGTCACAATTTGACGCATTCCTGAGGCCGCAAGACGCGCAGTACGAAAAGAGGAAGGCTAAACAGGGATTTCGTTTCCCGTTCAGCCTTCCTCCATTTTATCTGTCCTATATTTCTACCGTCAGGAAAGCTTCTGTTCTCTCCCGACAATATACTCTGGATAATAGGTATTCAGCGTATTCCAAATCGCTCTTTTCGCCTCCTCAGACACCATTCCGAAGGGCGCTCTGCATGGCCCTACCGGATACCCAATCAAATTGGTCGCGCATTTCACTATGGAATTTGGATTGCCATATTTGAAGCAATCCCGGATTGGCGCAATGGATGACTGGGCTTTTTTCGCCTCTTCTAAATCGCCTTTTACCCAGTTCCGGTAGATACTTACCATAATCTCCGGAAGGATATTCGCAATTGCAGTAATCCCTCCTGTCCCTCCTGCCAGTAATGTCCACAAAATCAGCGCGTCATTCCCTGACAGTACGGCAAACTCTTCTTCCTTCGCCACGTCAATATACTGCAGGATATTGTTAAAATTACCGCTAGAATCTTTAATCCCCACAATATTTTTAATCTTTGCAAGTTTTCCGACTGTTGCAGGCGCCAGAGCCGCTCCTGTCCTTGCAGGAATATTATACATGACAATCGGCAGATTCACAGCTTCTGCCGCCGCTTTATAGTGCACATACAATTCATCCTGATTCAGGGCTGCAAAATACGGTGTAATAACCGACAGCACATCTACTCCGATTTCCTCCGCTTTTCGGGATAATTCAATGGTCTCCTTCGTACTGATACATCCGGTTCCTGCATACACCGGAACTCTTCCCGCCGTTTCATCAACAAATATCTCCATAACCCGGATTTTTTCTTCCTGATCCAGTATATAGAATTCGCCATTTGTTCCCAGACAGAATACCGCGTCCACACCGGCTTTAATCTCTCTGTTAATCTGTCTTCTAAGCTCTTTTTCATTGATGCTTCCGTCTTCATGCATTGCGGTCTGCATTGCCGCAATAATTCCTCTGATTTCAGCCAACTTTCTTCCCTTCCTTTCCTGTTCCTGCGCTGCACAAACGATTCATCTTCCTTTCCACCTGGGATGTTCATATACCCGCTTGTCCGCTACATACGGCCATTCCTTTCCATCTATAACCGCCAGACATCCCTCAATACACATTTCCGCCATGCGAATAACAGATTCCCTAGTCTGAGCCGCGCTGTGCGGACTATATAATAAATTTTTTGCATTCAGCAGCGGACTATCCGGCGAAGGAGGTTCCTCTTCAAATACATCTGTACCGGCTCCGGCAATCACTCCCTGATTCAAAGCGTCCGTCAATGCGGCTTCGTTAATGATTCCTCCTCTGGAACAGTTTATAATAACCGCCGTCTGTTTCATGGAAGCCAGCTCCTCTTTCCCTATCATATTTCTCGTAGAGTCAAGAAGGGGAACATGAACGGATATCATGTCGCAGTCTTTCAGCATTTCTTTATAATCGCTGTAATATTCGCACCCCAGTTCTTCTATTTTCTCCCGCGAAAGAAACGGATCATACCCGGCAGTAATCATGCCGATTCCTCTGCATATCTTCTGCGCTTCTTTTCCAATCGCTCCCATTCCGATAAATCCAACCTTTTTCCCTAATAATTCAAAGGCTTTTTTCGCATCCCGGATCTTCCAGTTCCCCACTTTCATCTCATTCTGGCCTTCTACGAAATTCTTGGAAATCGCAAACATCATACCGACCGCATGTTCCGCTACCGAGCGGTTGTTTGCTCCCGGAGTGACGACTACCGGAATCCCGGCTCTAACAGCCGCTTCTACGTCCACACTGTCGTATCCTACGCCGGTTCTTCCAATTACTTTCAGATTGGGAGAATTTTCAATTACTGTTTTGTCACAGTCTGCAATTCTTACAATCAGCGCGTCTGCATCCCGCATTTCTTCCAGATACTGTCTGGGATCACCGTTGTCCGCAACAAAAATCTCTGATTTTCCCTCCAGCATCCGCATCCCTTCGTTGCAGACCGCCTGTGTCATTACAAATTTCATATGATTCACTGCCTTTCTATTACCTTTTCCGCAATTCTTGTTATAATCTCCTTACCTCCAAATCCGCCGGATTTGGATATAACCTGAATTTCTCTTCCGTTCCATATCAGCAGGGAGAGTACCGCGCCTTTCTCAATCTCACATACCGGATACAGCTGAGTGCAATTCATTACTTTCATCAATCCCATCAACGTGTCTCCGCCTGTCATCATAATGGTATATTCCATTCCATGCTCCAATAGATACTTTACAATTCTGCCATGGCTGCTGCTAATGCGGTATCGGACAGACGTCTCCGGGATGTTGTGCTCTCTTACATAGCTTAGCGTCGCTCTGTCATCTTCCAAATCAAATGTATCTGTAATGAGTCTCGTCTCTCTGAGACAGATTCTTCTGATATTCTCAAGAAACTCCCGCCCCTCTTCCTTTTCGTAATAATTCTCTTCCAGTTTTTGCCTCGGCGACAGGTTTAATCTTGAGAATCCTCTTGCAAATGCATATTCTATCTGTTCCTTTGTAATCGGATTCAGGCTCCCGCAGGCTACATACAGGCCTTTCTGTTTTTGAACCGTTCTCCGCTCTCCTTCTTCCAGATTCAGTACCGTCGGCAGACACTCCGCCAGACCGGCGCATCCAGCAATCAGCCTTGTCTTTTGGTACTCCTTTAATTCCTCTGTTCTCTGAATAATATGCTCCTTCTTTTCAGCGTCAAATACATAGATTGTACTATCCTCAAAGACTGTTTTTGGAAATTCATCGTTTATGCCTACTTTCTCAATTCTGCAGCCGGTCTGTCTTGACAGCAGTTTCGGTATATAAGAACAGTCGACCGGTTCAAACGGATCCATGCCAAAGGCGCTGTCTTCGAGCAGTTCTCCATCTATATAATGAATCCCGCTCCGGGTCACTCTATTCATATCCGGAAACGCAGGTATAAAATACATACTCTTTTCACCGGCCGCGTCCATTACAGCTTCCAGTTCCGCTCCCACATTACCCCTGAGCGCAGAATCCGTTTTTTTCAAAATAGTTGGCACACAAACCTTTACAGCATCTTCTACAACTTCTTTTACAATCTGGTATGCCTGCCCTCCAGATAAGGGACGGGTCTCTGTATCCACAACTACAACCTGTGCAGAATCTGTAATATCCTCTTTCTGAATTCTCCTTCCTGTAAATATCTGCGTATCAATCCCTCGTTTGGCAAACTGTATTCCGGTATCCAAAGCACCCGTAAAATCGTCTGCTATAATTAACAGTTTTACCATATCTTTTCCTCATTATTTCTTATTATTTGCCATTGTAACAGCATAATCAATCGCGTTCATCAGGCTGAGTTCATTGGCGTCCCCCAGCCCCGCATGATCAAACGCTGTTCCATGGTCTACGGAAGTACGGATGATCGGAAGTCCCAGCGTAATATTAACGCCCTCCACAGCCTTCCACTTCTCATTCGCACTGTCATATTCAAATCCCGCCACCTTCAGCGGAATATGTCCCTGGTCATGGTACATTGCAACCACAATATCAAACATCCCTCCTCTCGCCTTTGAAAATACGGTATCCGGCGGCACCGGTCCGGTCACATTCAGCCCTTCCGCCTTCGCCGCCTCGACCGCCGGTATAATCTCATCAATCTCTTCCGTACCAAACAACCCTCCTTCACCGCAGTGAGGATTCAGTCCTGCAACTGCGATTCTTGGCTGCCGGATACCAAGAGTCCTGCAGGCGTCGTCTGCAATATGTATTACATCAAGGATTCTCGCCCTTTTCGCCCTGTCGCAGGCTTCTCTTAAGGACACATGAGTTGACACATGTACGACTCTCAGATTGTGGTGCGCCAGCATCATGGTGTACTTATCCGTCCCTGTGAACTCCGCATATATTTCCGTATGTCCAGAATAATGATGCCCCGCCATATTGACGGCTTCCTTACTCAGCGCGTTGGTTACCGTCCCGTCAATCCTGCCTTCCATTGCCAGTTCAATTACTTTTTTTACATACTGGAACGCCGCTTCTCCCGAATGTTCCGACACCTTTCCAACTGCAAGCCTGCTCATATCCACTACATTCATATCAAAAACATCAATAACGCCGACGGTATAAAGTCCCTCTTCCACAGCGTGAACCGGATGAATTGTTATATTCCCCTCCATACCAACCGTCTTCACCGCCTGTTCCATTACTTTTGCATCGCCTATCATCAATGGCCTGCATTGCTCATAAATCCCGGCATGAGCCAGCGCTTTGACGGATATCTCCGGCCCCACGCTTCCCGGGTCTCCCATCGTGATTCCTAATACCGGTTTTTCCTGCATCTTTTGCCCTCCTATTACAATACTTTCTGATAAATATTTCTAATATCATTAAGGCTTAGTTCTTTCCTGTTATTTACCAACAGTCTGGTCTGCCTGCTTCCTGCATCCACCAAAAAATCCAGATCCTCTGCCGATACGCCAAACTGTTCCAAACTGACAGGGATTTCCGTTATTTTGACAATATCTGCTATTTCATCAATTACATACTGCGCCTTTTCATCCTCTCCGGCTTTTGCCATAACCGGATGAATGGCGTCGCATATCTCCGAAAGCTGTCTCCTGCATGCATCTTTGTTAAATTCCATAACATGTGCAAATAAAATAGCGTTTGATACGCCATGCGCAATATGATACTTTCCGCCAAGGGGATAAGACAGTGCATGTACCGCCGTCGTTCCGCTTGCGGTAATTGCAACTCCTCCGTAGAATGCCCCCAGCATCATATTACTTTTCGCTTCCATGTTATCAGGATGCCTGTAAGCTTCCCTGATATTATGAAATATTAATTTTGCAGATGCCAAAGCATATGTATCCGAAACCGGCGTAGCTTTCCTGGATGTATAACACTCTACCGCATGGGCCAGCGCGTCCACTCCCGTCGCCGCAACAATCTGTTTGGGGAGTTTCCGAATCATCTGACTGTCCAGAATCACATAATCAGGAATCATACTGTCATTGACGATTCCCTGTTTGCTCTGCTCCTCTGGAATTGCAACAATTGCATTACAGGTAGCCTCAGCTCCGGTTCCGCAGGTAGTCGGAATCATAACCGTCCTGATTTTCTTTTCAGCCCGTCCCGGCTCCTTCAGCAGATCTTTGATACTGTAATCCGCGTCTTTTAGCACCGAGCACAGTTTGGCAGCGTCCATTACGCTTCCTCCGCCTATTGCAATAATAAGATTTCCGTCATAATGCGCCGTTTCATTCACCAGATTCTCCACATCCTGATAACCAGGTTCCGGAACCAGATTATCAAATATATCATATTCGGCGCCGGCTGTCTCTATCTCATCCAGAAGCAGCCGAATCAGACCTGTTGCAAGAATACCCTTATCTGTGAAAACCAGAATTTTTTTTGCCTGTTCTTTTTCAATAATTCCTTTTACATTCTTAATACACCCTTCTCCCCCATAGATACTGGAAGGGATTTTTACCTGATATCTCATCTGTAACATCTCCTTTTATACATTTATCGCAAACACTTCCGACGGATTTTTAACCAAAACACAATCGATCGCTTCATCTGATATACCGATTTTACGCAAGAGCGGTACAAAACGGGTCAAAAGGTATTCCAGACCGTTTGCCAGACCAGTCTCTCCCATATATGCTCCAAGAGCTTCTCTCCTTCCGCCGTCCATCCCAAGTACAATCTGTTTCTGATATCCCCGTTCAATCAGCCATTTTATATTCTCCGCAATCTCAATATCCGGACGGTACTGCGGTTTATTCGGCTCGTCGAAGCATATCGTTGCTCCTGCGTCAAGAATCCGTTCATAATAATACCTGTCAGGATTTCTCTGCATGTGACACAATACCACTTTCTCCAGACCGGCTCCGTATTCTTTCAGAATGTCCAGAATTTCGACTGCCATTGTTCCAAAATCTGTATGCATGGAAATCGCGCAGCCTGTTTCTTTCTGAGTGATTGCCGCAACCTTTAACGCCTTCTGCTCCAGCCTTGTAATTACGCGGTAACTGGTTCCCGCCTTGATAACGCCGGCTTTCGCCTTTGTTCTTTCCACAACCGGTCCGTTATAGCTGTGAAGATCCATTCCCTCTGTAATCTCAAGAATCATCATTTCGGCAATCCTGTCCGCATCAACCGTTGCCAGAAAAGACGTGTTCGGACAGTAATTAGAGCCTTTTTGAAATCCTGTCGTCATAACGATATTTCCCATATCCCGAAATTCTTCCGCAGCTTCTAACATCTTAACAACATTTCTTCCGCAGCCTATCGGGTCCATGCAGATCATCGTCTTTCCGCCTGCCTCCAGAAACTTTCGGAATTCCCGTTTCGCAGCGTCCGTATCATCCATCAGGAACGAAGAATCCCGCCACACTTCAGGTCCCCCGCTTCGGATGATATGATCGTGAGCGTCTGTAATACCCATCTCTCTATTGGGAATATCTCCCAATACTGTTCTGATTATTTTCATAAATCACACCCCATATATCAGATTTGGAAGCCATGTAGAGATAAACGGCACATACGCCATCAACAGCAGAACTGCAAACAGCAGCACGTAAAACACCCTGCATTCTTTGATAAACTCTTCTGTGGAACACCTGGTCACACCGCAGGTTACAAACATCAGATTCCCCATCGGGGGCGTTAGAGAACCGATTGCCATATTAAAGATAAATATCATCCCAAAATGAACCGGATCAATTCCAAACGCTACCGCTACCGGCACCAGCATGGGCGCCAGAACAATCTGGGCCGCCGTTGCTTCAATAAACATTCCCACAAACAGCAGGAAGATATTAACCGCCAGCAGAAAGACATACTTGTTATGGCATAAGTTGATTAGTGTACTGGTCATATTCTGCGGTACGTTCTCCCATGTCAGAATCCACGAGAAGCAGGTAGCCGCGCCGACAATCAGCATAATTGACGCTGTTGTTACACAGGTCTCTTTAATACATGCCAAAAGGTCTTTCAGGTGAATCTCGCGGTATAGGATTCCCAAAAACAATGCATAAAAAATTGCTGCCGCGCCAGCTTCCGTAGGCGTGCAAATTCCCAGCCGGATACTTCCAATGATAATAACCGGAAGCAGAAGCGGCAGAATTGCGGGCCTGAAAGCTTCCCACAGTTCTTTTTTATCTACCTTCTCTTTTGATAACCTCGGTATCCCCTTTTTCTTTGAATACTTCGATACAATTGTCATCATGGCCGCGCAAAGAATTGCCGCCGGAACAATTCCTGCAACGAACAGTTTCCCAATGGAGGTTCCTGTAATACTTCCATAAATAATCGCTGCAATTCCCGGCGGAATCAGCGGCGTAATCATAGAAGAAGCCGCGGTAATTGCGGACGCATATCCCAGCGGATATCCGGTTTTTACCATATCCGGAACCAGAAGCCTGGCTTCCATAGCCGCATCCGCCAGAGAAGAACCCGACATTCCACCCATCAGTGTACTCAGCACAATATTCACCTGCCCAAGACCGCCGTACAGATGGCCTGTCAAAACCTTGCAGAACTTCATCATTCTATCTGTGATTCCACAGTAATTCATCAGCGCGCCTGCCGCTACGAAGAAGGGAATTGCAAGCATAGTCGTCGATTCCATTCCGCTGATTACTCTCTGTACTGCAAGAACCCCTGTAATCCCAGCGTCTGGATTTGCTAAAAAGTACGCGATGCACCCTCCCAGAACAGATACGAAAACAGGCGCGTTTAAAAACAGCAAAATTAACATTACTATCGCAGATAATGCAACCGGACTCATTCCTTCTCATCTCCCTTCTCTTCTCCTTCAGGTTCCCGGCGAATTTCTTTTATCATGATGGCTGTATACTGGATAAGCATTAACACAATCCCAATCGGAGCAGCAACGTCTACAAATACATAATTAATTTTAAAATACGGCGTTACCTTCCCGGAAACTGACATCATCAGATCCAGACCGCCTTTACATAAATAGATTAAGATCAGCGCCGTAATGATATAATCAAATATATCCAGCACTCTTCTCGCCTTCGGTTCTAACCGGTTGGCAATTAAATCAATGCTCACCTGGCCGCCGGTACGGAACGCTATGCTTCCGCCAAAAAATATCATCCAGATTAGAA
>CATJPU010000154.1 GCA_949742505.1 uncultured Lachnospiraceae bacterium
TACTCAATTCAGGATGTATATTGTCAGGTAACAACATGATTATATCCCTCCGGATTCTTAAATATCTTACAACGAATAAATGCGTCCACAACTAAAATAGAAACACACATTTCCAATTCTTCATAAGGAATTTCCACATAATTTTTGCTTTTCATTATTAGTTCAATTAAATTGTCTATAATAGAAAAAAACATCTCATATGGTTCTACATTTCCCCCTAATAATTTAATATACTGTTTTCGAATAACTGCCAAAACAGAGAGACTTTTATTTGCGCCTTGTTTATCAAATTCTTTATATTTTTCGTCTAATCTACTATAATAAATTTTATAATCATCTATGGTAGGCTGAACAGTCAATAACTCATTAAATTCTATTTTTCTTAATATTTCAAATGAATTTATTTCTGGCGAATCAACGATACCTGACAAGTCTTCCTGAGATAGTATATTGATAATGGACGCCAAATTAGAATCGACCTTAACTATATCAACAAAACTTCCCAATTCCTCTTTTAACAATTCATACAATCCTCGTTGCGCGCTAATCTGCATATTCAAAACAATATTCAACAATGATTTAATATCATATATATCGTTCGATGGTGAAAAAATAACTTTGTATGGATTCGTAAACATTTGTGCCCTTAGTTTATCAGCATCTCCGGAAATTGCAATAAACTTAAAACTAAATCCAGAATACTCTTCAAAAATCTTTTTAGCTAAAGAGTTTTCAATCTTTTGTTTGGAAGCAGTAGCTGAAACTTGAACAATAACCTTGTTTTTATTATCAACTAAATCTATTCCCTCTGTATTTTGTTTGATAACATTAATATTTATTAACTCATATCCCAACAAGTGATTCATAAGCTCCGCAAAAAATGTTTCAGAATAAATATTTAAATCTAATAGATTTATTTTACCTCTACTATTTATACGATATGATAATATATTTAGTTTTTCTTCTATGTAGTTAAAATAATTACTACGGTTCATTCCAGCCCCTCCCATCAGAACTCACACTATCCATAAAAGTATATAGGCATCAATATCCAATGCTCCAACTATTTTTGTACATTCTCCAATGTAATACTTGCTTTTTCACACTTCTTTGATAAAATTCTATCACCGATGAATACAATAAGCCAACCTGTCAATACTTTGTAGGATATCAATAATACTCTCCTCCTTTTCTTCATCCTAAACAATTACTCCAAAATATTTCCACCTGTGCGAATGAAGGAAATATCTCAATGTCAATAATTCCCCAATATTTTCAGACTTTTCGATTCCTCTCTCAATCCCCGAATCGCATTCTTAACCGCCGGCTCGCTCATATTCCCCTCAAAATCCACAAAAAACCGGTATTCCCACGCCTTTCCTTCCACCGGCCTGGACTCGATTCTGGTCATATTCAAATCATTATAGATAAAATGCGCCAGCAGATGGTACAGAGACCCGCTCTCATGGGCCACCTCAAAGCAGATGCTAATCTTTCCGGCGTCTTTTAAGAATATCTTCTGATTGGTAACCACAATAAATCTGGTAGAATTATTCCGGTTGTGATTAATCTGCTTCTCAAGAATCTTAAGCCCGTATATCTTCGCCGCGTGCTCGCTGCAGATTGCCGCCTGGGAAGGAAGATTCTCCTCCAGAATCTTCTTAGCGGCAACCGCCGTATTCGCCACGCCAATCTGCTGCCAGTCGCTATGCTCGTCCAGATACTTGTAACTCTGCATCAACGCCTGGGGATGGGAATACACTTTCTCAATCGTTTCTATCGCGGTATTCTCCGTCCCCACCAGAGCGTGGTTAATCGGAAGCACCACCTCTCCCACGATATAATTCTCAAATTCTACCAGAAGATCATACACCTCATTGACCACTCCCGCAGAAGAATTCTCAATGGGAAGCACCGCGAAATCCGCCGAACCTTCCTCAATCGCCTCCATTGCATCCCGGAAAGTCTGTACGTGAAAGCTGTTCACGTCTTCCCTGAAATACTGCTGCATAGCAGCCTGGGAATAAGCGCCGTCCGTTCCCTGAAATACGATTCTGGAATTCTCCCAGTCCAGCGCGTCCACACCGATAAACGGCAGCCGCCCAAGGGCGCCCTTTTTCGTCAGAAGCTGATACTGCAGCTTCCTGCTCTGACTCATAAGCTGCTCGAACATCTCGGTAAGTCCCTTTTTAAAAAAATCATCTTTAGCATTTTTTGTTACACAGTTAAGCTTCTCCCGCTCCCTTTTTTTGTCAAATACCTTCCGGCCTTCCTCAATCTTTAGCTCTCCTACCTGCTCGCAGACCGCCATCCTCCGCTCATAGAGTTCAACCATCTTAGCGTCAATCTCATCAAGCTCCGCTCTCAGTTCATCCAGTCGTTCCATCGTCTCCATCTCCTGTCTCTAATACAGCATTGTGTAATTAAGCACTCACCGTTAATTATGTAACGATGTACTAGCTCCTTTGTACTAGAGCGTGTTTGAAAATTGCTTTCTGACAGATGTATTCCACAATTTGTGGGAGATTTGTGCCAAATGAGGGACGCATAGCGGGCTATGTAACCCGAATTTAGCGCAAATATCGCGCAAAGTGGGGAATGCAGATGGCGGGAATGAATTTTCAAACACGCTCTAATACTATA
>CATJPU010000155.1 GCA_949742505.1 uncultured Lachnospiraceae bacterium
CATTTCAGAGACGTTTTTAATGGAAGTGAAATTGCTGCTTACGTAGTCTTAGGAACGAAGGCATTCCTGAGTTTCTTAGACTACGTTGGCGGGAAGTTCACTGGAATGTTGTCTCGCCTTGCTCCGTATGTCGCAGTTTGCAGCCCAGTGCAGGCGGCGTGTAAACTGTAATCTGGACTGTAAAGGACACTATAACGATAAGTAAAATCACACCTGTTAAGCATTCTCTTTTACTCCGAATACTTAACAGGTGCAATTTTTATTCTTTCATTTATTCTGCTTTTTTCTTAAGCACTCCCAAAAGCGCCGCACTTATAATCGTTCCGACAATAAGCGCTACCACGTACATCAATGCATTTCCAACCACTGGGAACACGAAGATTCCGCCATGAGGCGCCATCAGAGTACATCCAAAGGCCATAGACAGAGCGCCTGCCACCGCCGAGCCTGCCACACAGGATGGAAGTACATGAAGCGGGTCTGCCGCTGCAAATGGAATCGCGCCCTCTGTGATAAATGCAAGACCCATAATGAAGTTGGTCGGTCCGGATTCTCTCTCAGCCTTCGTAAATTTGTTCCTAAACAACAGCGTTGCAAGCGCAATTCCGCATGGAGGAACCATACCGCCAATCATAACTGCCGCCATAATGTCATAGTTGCCTGCTGCAATTGCTGCCGTACCGAATACATATGCCGCCTTATTGAACGGGCCTCCCATATCAATTGCCATCATTCCGCCAAGAATCAGACCTAAGATTATTTTGCTGGAACCGCTCATGCTCATCAGTCCGCTATTCATTGCTCCGTTAATCGCACCCATTACTGGCTCTACAATGAACGTCATTAGAACTCCCATAATCAGAATACCAAACAGTGGATACAGGAGAACCGGCGCTATCTTCTCTAAAGCGTCCGGAAGCTTCTCACACACTACAATCAACCCTTTGATAATATATCCTGCCGCAAATCCTGCCACCAGCGCGCCAAGGAAACCTGAGCTTCCGTTTGCCGCCATCATACCGCCTACAAAACCAACTGCCAGCGCCGGTCTGTCGCCGATTGCCATAGCGATAAATCCAGCCAGTACCGGAAGCATAAATCCAAACGCCACGCCTCCAATATTCTTAAATAAAGCCGCAATCGGGGTAATCGTACCAAAATTCGCCCGTTCTGCCTCTGCAAGAGCATTCATATCTACGCAAAGTCCGTCAATCAGGAAAGCTATCGCAATCAGGATACCGCCGCCTACTACAAAGGGAAGCATATGGGATACTCCGTTCATAAGCTGCGTATAAATCTGATGCCCCACTCCGCCGGACTTACTTCCGGCAGACTGTGTCTGAGCTGTGGCATTATCACTCTTAAATACCGGCACATCTCCCCGAATCACCCGGTCTACCAGCTGATCCGCCTTACTGATACCGTCGGAAACCTGGCAGACAATCACCTTTTTCCCGTTGAACCGGTCCATAGGAACCTGGGTATCCGCAGCAACGATAATGCCGTCCGCTTCATCAATCTCCTTCGCTGTAAGCACATTCTTCGCTCCGCCGGAGCCCCTGGTCTCCACTTTTACGAAACATCCTTTTGCTTTGGCCGCTTTCTCAATTCCCTCCGCAGCCATATATGTATGGGCGATACCTGTCGGACATCCGGTAACCGCAAGAATCTTCACCTGCTTCTCCTCCGGCACTTCCGGCTCGCTTCCGCCAAACTGCTCGTTCAAATCCGGCCGGGCCTCGTCCGCCTTGTTAATAATTTCCATAAATTCATCTACAGAAGCCGCATTCTTCAGCGACTGTGTAAAATCATCATCCATCAGCATCATAGACAGCTTACTCAAAACTTCCAGATGAATATTGTCTTCCGTATCCGGAGCTGCAATCAGAAATAACAGGTCAACCGGTTCCCCGTCCAGGGAATCAAAATCCACGCCATCCTTAATTACCATAGCTGCCAGTCCCGGCCTGTCAACCGCGTTGCATTTGCCATGGGGAATTGCAATACCCATACCGATACCGGTGGTTCCTTCCTCTTCTCTCTTGTATACCTGCTTCCGGTATGCCTCCTGGTCATTAATTTTATCGCTGTCCTTCATCAGTGCAATCGCCTGATCTAACGCCTCCTGTTTATTCTTAGGCGCTCCATTCAGAGAAATACTTCTCTTATCCAGTAAGTCTGTGATTCTCATGTGTTCGTCCTCCTATCCCTTTCGCTTTCTCTCTCTTAAAACCTTAATTCCGCCGCTATATAACCTGACCTTCCCTTATTTCCAGACCGGCCGTATCCTGAAACTCTCTGCTCTCCCAGTCTATCTACGGACCCCTGGGGTACTGGTAACCTGACGGTATACCGCTTCAATCTCTTCTCTTGTTGCCAGATTCTCGGAAAATGCGCTTGCGCTTCCCGCTGAAACACCCATGCAAAACGCATATTCATAATCCTGTTTCTCCATCCAGCCTGCCATAAATCCTGCCACCATAGAATCTCCCGCACCTACGCCGTTAACCAGTTTCCCCTTCGGCGCCGGCGCAAGGTGTACTTCCCCATTTCCATCAATGAGTACTGCTCCCTCGCCTGCCATAGAGATGAGAACATTCACTGCTCCCCGCTCCTGAAGCTTCTTGCCATAAAGAACTACATCCTCTCTGCTCTTAAGCTCTATGCCAAATATCTCTCCCAGTTCATGGTTATTCGGTTTCACCAGGAATGGATGATATTCCAGTACATTCATGAGCAAATCTTTGGTTGCATCCACCACAATCTGAACACCGCGCCCCTTCAGCAATTCCATAATCTTCTGATATGCATCGTCAGACATCGTTGCCGGGATACTGCCTGAAAGAAACAGCACATCTCCCTCTCTCAGTCCGTCCAGCCGCTTCATCAATTCCTCTACCTTTGCTTTGCTGATATCAGGACCCATACCGTTAATCTCTGTTCCGTCAATGGACTTTAGCTTCAGGTTAATCCGCGAAATTCCTTCCTCAATCCGAATGAATCCGTTCTTCACGCCCATTTCCTTCAGTCTTCGGATAATCTCGTCTCCGGTAAATCCAGCCACAAAGCCAAGGGCTGTACTCTCAATGCCAAGATTCATCAGCACTGTTGAAACATTAATTCCCTTTCCTCCCGGAAGCATCAGCTCCGAACTGGTGCGGTTCGTGAGTCCGAGCCTGAAATCTTCCACCGATACAATGTAGTCAAGGGATGGATTAAAAGTAACCGTATAAATCATCTTTTTCCCTCCTGTTTTCTTTCTGGTATTACTATATCACCAAACTCATTTAAATTCAATCATACTTTTTCACAAAAATTCAAACTCGTTTTAGTTGATTTTGCACAAATTTAAATTTATTTGACTGATTTTGATTGATTTGATGTATATTTCTTCTTCGCGCCAGTATGCATCCGCAGAGCCTATCCCCCAATTGCTTTCTGCAGGATGCCGTCCCGATTTGCATCAGATTTTATGCTGGATTTGAAAGGCGCAGCAGGCTGCATTGACCGAATTCATCGTAAAATCCGGTGTGAAGCGGGGCGGCACACCAAAAGCATTCCTTGCAGAGATTGCAGGAATGAATTTTCAATAAAAAAAGAACCGCCTGCCGGATTATTTTACATCCTGACAGTGGTTCAAAATGTCTGTTTCACTCTAGAAATGAATGACTCATAATATAAAATTCTTCCTGACTCGGCTGGTACTTTTTCTCCATCCGTTCCAGCTTCTCATCGAATGCAGCGGCGTCCTCTTCGCTGACCGTCATTACAGGGCTGTCATGGTAATACCGCCGTTTCCCGTCAAGAGCTCCCGGAATTAATTCCTTTACCAGCATTGCTGCAGGAAATTTATCGCCTTCCAGACAGATATTATATTTCTTACAACTTTTAAATCCGCTGGATACATAGTTCATCGGCGTTCCAAATATTACAATCACGTCATAGCCAAGAGAAACTGCCTTTTCAAAGGAATGCTGCATCAGCCTCTTTCCATATCCTTTTCGCTGATGCTCCGGCGCAATACTAACAGGCCCGAATGTTATAATCTGCTTCTGCCCTCCATCGTCATCCGTCAGCCATGACTTCGTATACATAATATTGCCGATAACCTCTCCGTCTGCCTCCATAACAAAATCAAGTTCCGGAATAAAATCCTTGTGGCTGCGCATTACATTCACGAGGTAATGCTCAGTACATCCCGGAATATACATATTGTAAAACGCTTCCCGGGTAATCCGCTCAACAGTCTGATAATCTTTCTCTTCTTCATTTCTTATAATAATCATATCCTCTTCCTCTGTTCACTGCATCTTTCTGATTCCCCTCTTTCCAACTCCTGTTATCTGCGCAGCCCACTCGCCGGTACCTGCTATAAATGCTTCAGAATCTCATTCAGTTTATCCATCTCTATCGGTTTCCCAATATGCCCGTTCATTCCCGCTTTAAGCGCCTGATTCTTATCTTCATCAAATGCATTTGCAGTCATTGCATAAATAGGAATACCGGAATGAACATCCTCTTCTAACGCTCTTATCCTTCTTGCCGCTTCATAGCCGTCCATCTTCGGCATCTGAATATCCATTAAGATTAGATCATAGGTTCCCGGCGGCGACGACTTCACCTTCTCAACTGCTACAGAGCCGTCGAACGCCGTATCCACCGTAAATCCTCTCTCTTCCAGAATCGCCATTGCTATTTCCTGATTCAGCTCGTTATCCTCTGCAAGAAGAACGGTTTTTCCCACGCCTATTTCCGCTAGTTCAGAAGACTCCTTTGCTGTATCCAGATATTTTGTCCCAGGCAAAGTCCCCTCGTTATGTACCTTATCCGGCAGCCGGAAATCCAGCGATATTACAAATTCACTCCCCTTTCCCACCTGGCTGTCCACCGATATGCTGCCTTTCATCATATCCACGATTCCCTTCGTGATTGCCATTCCAAGTCCGGTGCCCTGGATTCCGCTGACTGTGGACGTTCTTTCCCGTTCAAAGGGCTCAAAAATGTATTTTATAAATTCCGGGCTCATGCCAATTCCGGTATCCTTTACCCGAAATTCATAAGACGCGCCTCCCGCAGGAGCATCCTTCTTCTCCGTAATATGAAGCCGGACGCTTCCTTTCGGAGACGTGAATTTCAAAGCATTGCTAACCACATTCAATAATACCTGATGCAGCCGTTGTTTATCACAGATAAATCTCTCATTTACAATATCCGTCGTTTCAATCCGGAAATCAATCTGTCCTGCTTTTACATCTGCCTGCACCATCGTTTCCAGGCCCTGAATAATATCCGAAAGCTCGCATTCCTTCTCTTCCAGCTGAACTTTTCCGCTTTCAATCCGACTCATATCCAGCACGCCGTTAATTAACGACAACAAGTGCTGACTTGCAGTCATAATCTTTGCCAGATAATCCTTTACCGCCTCTGTATTATCAATCCGGGAAGATGCAAGATTCGTAAATCCAATAATTGCATTCATAGGAGTCCGAATATCATGAGACATGTTATTCAGGAAAATAGTCTTGGCCCGATTAGAGCGCTGCGCATGTTCCAGCGCCTCCTCCAACAGCTGCCTCTGTTCCTGCAGTTCATGATCTTTCTTCGTTCCTTCCGTAATATCAACAAACATTCCGGTAAAGGAAATCGGAGTCCCATCCTCCTGCCTTGAGAGTTTTCCTGTGGTACGGAACCACCGGTAACCCCTGTCCTTTGTAAACAGTCTGTATTTTACATCGTAAATCTTCTTCCCTGTATAATCTGCAATCGTACGGTAATATTCATCCAGGACATGTGTTTTCTCCTCTTCATGAAGAAGGTCCGACCACGACTCCAGTCTATTCGGAAATTCTTCCTCATCCTTATAGCCGATCATCCTCCGAAATTCGTCGCTCCAGAACACTCTCTCCATCCTGCCCTGTTCGTCAAATTCCATGCTCCACATACCGGATTCCAGAATCTCATGTACAATCCTAAGAGACGTCGTCTCATGTTCCAGTTCCTTCAAGGCTTCTCTTTTTTCCTGCAGAAGCGCCTCCACCTCCGCCGCCTTCTGCATCTTTAAATATCTCTCGGTTGCATCCTCCAGGAACACATAGAACACATCCCCATAGGTTTCCGTAGTAACAAAATGTCCATAATCCTCAACCCAGCTGACCGTTCCGTCTTTCCGGATAATACGGTATTCTACGTAATCAAGATTATTATCATCCATTGCAATCTGATATGCAATACTCTCCTCAACCATCTTCAAATCATCCGGATGAACCAACCCGCTAAATGTATAACCTGTAAATTCTTTAAATTCTTCCAGCGTCTCACAGCCATACAGATGAACCAGCGCCTGATTTGCATAGATGAGTTCTTTATCACCATCTGCATGATAGACAAAAAACACCCCTGGCATCCCCATTGTAATCTGCTCTATAATAGGAAATGTCTCTTCATTCAGAATTAAAAGCAGGTCTTCTTTCCCTTGCATCTTCATTATCTATACCTCACTTTATATTATAAGTTCATCCGTCTGTAATAGCCGGTAAATAATCACTCATATCTATTCTATCATAAACAAAAGACCTTGTGGGAAAAGATTACAAAAATTGACTTCTATTCTGTCTCCTGTTATAATCAGTGTTGCGATTTTCAAGCCTTACCGGACGAAATCCGCCTGCCTGCCGTGCATGTAGTATGATAATATATATTTTCGGGTGATATATGATGAATTTGAATTTAACGAAAGGCCCTGTTATGCCGTCTATGCTTTTGTTTGCAGTTCCTATGATTCTGGGGAATCTTCTGCAGCAGTGTTATAATATTGCAGATACCCTGATTGTAGGAAAATATCTAGGGACCGACGCTCTGGCTGCCGTAGGCTCTTCTTTCACACTAATGACTTTTTTAACCTCTATCCTGTTGGGCCTCTGTATGGGCAGCGGCGCAGTATTTTCTATCCGGTTCGGCAAACAAGACGAAGAGGGCTTAAAAGAGGGCATCCTTGCATCCTTTTTTCTCATAGCAGGAATTACGATTCTGCTGAATCTTCTGGCTTTCCTCTCCCTGAACCATATCCGCACTTTCCTTCAGGTACCGGCAGAAGTATGGGAATCGATGCGAAAATATCTGATTGTGATTTTTGGCGGTATTACCGCTACGTTTCTCTATAATTATTTTGCATCCTTCCTGCGGGCAGTCGGCAATTCGGTTGTACCCTTAATCTTTCTCGCCGTATGCGCCCTTTTCAATATTGTTCTGGATTTGTTCTTTGTACTCGTATTAAAACGCGGCGTAGCCGGCGCGGCAGAAGCTACCATTATCTCCCAATACATATCCGGTATCGGTATCGCCCTCTATTCATTTCTCAGATGTCCCCAGTTTAGCGGTATTTTCAGAAACTGCCGCATTCGGTGGGAATGCATAAAAGAAATTGCGAATTTTTCTGTGATGACCTGTATCCAACAGTCTGTAATGAATTTAGGCATCCTGATGGTACAGGGACTGGTTAACAGCTTCGGCGCAGGAATTATGGCTGCATTTGCAGCAGCAGTGAAAATCGACGCCTTTGCCTACATGCCGGTACAAGACTTTGGCAATGCATTTTCCACATTTATTGCACAGAATTACGGCGCAGGAAATAAAGAACGGATTCAAAAGGGATTAAAGGGAGCCATTCTGGTTTCCTTCCTTTTCTGTATTATAATATCCAGCACAGTATGGATATTTGCACGTCCATTAATGGAATTATTCATAAATAAAAGTGAAACCCAAATTATTATGGAAGGAATCCGATATCTCCATATCGAGGGAGCCTTTTACTGGGGAATCGGCAGCCTTTTCCTATTATATGGTCTGTACCGGGCCATTGCAATCCCATCCATGTCTGTGGTTCTTACCGTAATATCTCTGGGTACCCGGGTTGGGCTCGCTTATCTTCTCTCCGCTGTGCCTGCCATCGGCGTCGCTGGAATCTGGTGGGCAATTCCGATTGGGTGGATTCTGGCAGATACGGTAGGAATCCTCTATTATCGCAAACTGGTATGTCCAATTCTTATATAATTGGCTCTTTATTCCAATCCACTCTGGTAGTAAAGTAGGTTATGGCAAATGAAAAAAGAAAGAGGGGTTTAATATGAACACAAATCTAAAAAAACTTGTAATGTCAGCACTATTTGCAGCGCTTGCATGCGTCGCTACCATGTCTATCCGGATACCGACTCCAGGAACCGGCGGATACATTCATCCGGGAGACGCCATTGTCATTCTGTCAGGTATTGTCCTGGGTCCTGTGTGGGGGCTGCTCGCAGGCGGCATTGGCTCTGCTCTGGCCGACCTGCTTGGAGGTTATTTCATCTATGTGCCGATTACATTTGTCATTAAGGGGCTGGTTGCTCTGACTGCCGGATTAATCTACCAGAAAATGAACGCCACAAAAAAAAGCCGCTATACAGCGATAGTTCTTGGCGGTGTCGTTGATATTCTATTTGTAGCAGGAGGATATTTTCTGTGCGAAGTGATGATGTACGGCATGTCGGCAGCCGCCAGTATTCCGGCCAATCTGATTCAGGGAGTCAGCGGACTCATCATTGCTGTGGTGCTGTACCCGGTGCTGATAGCCATCCCGGATATTAACCAGATGGCGCTGCGCAAGGAGGCCCGCACATCATAGTGAGTTTAAACAACTCATCATTCGCTCCATTTCCTTAGAGCGTGTCTGGTATAGCATTGCATAATCAACAGTGAGTCATGCACTGCTGTACCAGAGTGAATGAAATCGCCTTTTAGTCATGTATGCCGCACATCTTCCGTAACAGCGAGACCGCAGGCTGAACTGTTGCATTATTTTTTTCTCAAATGCTCAGCTAACTTCATAGCAACAATCAGCGCTCCGTATAATACTCCTGCCATCGCCCACAAAAACCAGCTGTATTTCGGCTGTCCGTTTCCCTTCGGCCCATAAGTATACCAGAAAAATATCGCCGTCACAATCAGCCAGTATATGGCGCTTACAGGCCCAATCCAGTCTTTTCTCTTCTTATTCTCCCTCGTATAATCTCCTTCCTGCAAAAGCCGCTCCATCGAACCTTGTATCACTCCTCCATAGGTAAATGCAATGCCGCCAATCCCAACGATGATTATCAGTATGCAAAGACACATCACCGAAAGAACATCATAATCTAAACATGCCGCTATGAATAACGGGAGCATTGACAAAATGCAAAGTACCGTCCCCTTGATATTTAGACTGGAATACGTATCCTGAAATTGTTTCTTTTTTTCTATTACCATTCCGGTTACGCCATACTCTGTTTCAAAAATTTCCTTATCCAGATACGCAAATTCCTTCACCTTATCATCACAGGACAAGAACAACACTACCGCTATGGTCACCAGAACAAGCATGATACACACCCCGATTCCTCCCGCCATATCTTCTGAGATTCCAAACATAGAAATTTCACTGAGCGCTCCTAACACAAGCAGGCAAATCGGTGAAATAATACACAAAAACGTCCCCGCCGCTATCTTTGGCGCCGCTTCCCTGCGCAGCCTTAAATATTCTGACGCCTCCTCCATGGATACGCGTCTGACCGGCGCTGCACACTCAGAACAAATTTCCTCCGGCATATACTCTGGCTCTTCCACTTCTTCCTTTAATAAATAATCCGTCGATACTTCAAAAATCCTGCTTAACTGGATGACCTTATCCAAATCAGGAATGGACTGCGCGCCCTCCCATTTGGAAACCGACTGCCTCGTTACATTTAACTGATTTGCTAATTCCTCCTGAGACCACCCTGCCTTTTTGCGAAGGTTCATAATCTTATCTGCTAATATCATACCTGTTCCTCCTTGATTTTCTATCTGTAATTATCATGTATCCCGCATTTATTCCGCGCGTTCTGCACATTTTATTATTCCTGCTTGAATATAGTTTTCAGTGCAATAAAAGCGGTATTTACATGAAATATAGTAGCACAACCAGCAGTTGCAGTCTAGATAGCAGGCTGTCAAATCTGTCAACCGGCGGTTGCAGAGAAAAAAACTTCCTTCATATGACCCGCCCGTCATATAAAGGAAGTTTTTAAATATCAGACTCCGTCATCACGAAATCTGTAAGCGATATATACATTATTTTCCGGCAATTATATCCAGCAGGCACTGTCTCATAGCCTCAATCGGAGCTTCCTTGCCTGTCCAATGCTCTATCTGGGCCGCTCCCTGATACAGCGACATTCCAAGTCCGTTCAGAACCTTTGCTCCCGCCGCCTCTGCATCCAGAAGGAACTGCGTCTTATCCGGGTTATAGCATGCATCAAAATAGAATTTATCTGCTGCAATAAACTCCTTCGGCATCGGATTCTCGCCGATATGAGAGCCCATACCGATTCCGCTTGCATTCATTACTACGCTGACTTCCGCCACTTTGGAGAAATCGCCATGGGGCACATACTCTGCTACCGGTGCAAAATTCTTGTTGATATCCTCTACCAGAGACTTGCTGGATTCCTCTACAAAATCTGTGATATAAATCTTCTTCGCTCCGTAGTATGCAAGGGCTGAACACATCGCGCGTCCCGCTCCGCCTGCTCCGATACAGAAATATGTATTCTCATCAACCTTGATTCCACCGTCCTGCTGAATCGATCTGATGAATCCGATACCGTCTGTATTGTACCCTACAAGCTTACCTTCCGGAGTTCTCACAACGGTATTGCTGGCTCCCATCTTCTCGCACAGCGGGTCCAGTTCATCCAGATACTGCAATACCTTCACTTTATTCGGCTTGGTTACTGCAAAACCTGCAAAATTCATGTAACGGATTCCATTTACCACATCCCCCAGATGCTCATTATTTACTTCTGTATAGAAATAAATCATATTCAGACCTGCCGCCTCGTAACCGCTGTTCTGCATCTGCGCGGCAAATGACTGCTTCAATGGGTCTCCAAGTAATGTTACCATCTTTGTGTTGATATCAACTGATGCCATGATTCAATCCTCCTCTATGTTTGCAATTTCTATGCGTTTATTTTATCACAATGTTTTTGAATATACTAGCGCAAACCTATTGAAAGAAACCCCGCATTCTATTGATTTTATGAATAAAATTCCACTGTTAACCGTCTGGAGGATTCGCACCTAAAGCTCTCTTAACACCAATGACAGACGCCGCTTCTACTCTACATCCTGCAGCGCGGAGAAATTCTCCTCTCCCGTCCGAATTTTAACAATCTTATCTACACCGTAAACAAAGATTTTGCCATCCCCAATGCGTCCGGTGTAAAGAGCTTTCTTAGCTGCCTCTATCACGTCGTCCACCGGAAGATTTCCTACTACCACTTCAACCTTAACCTTCGGAAGCAGCGTAGCGTCCACTTCAACGCCGCGGTATTTCTCGCCGCTGCCCTTCTGAATCCCGCAGCCCATAACCTGCGTTACCGTCATACCGGTTACGCCTACTGCGTTCATTGCCTTTCTCAGCTTATCATACCGGGACAATTTAGCAATAATGACCACTTTGTACATACCCGAATCTGCATCTGCCCCTCTGACCACCTTCACAGCCGCATCTTTCTGCGCCTGAGAAGCAGCCTCGTATTCACTGATTCCAAGCTGGGTATTTTCATTTTCTTCCATAATCATGGAACCTGCCACATCCATCAGACTGAAGCCTGCGTATGCGGACGTGAGTCCATGTTCGGTACTGTCTAATCCTTCAATTTCCTCTTCCTCCGTAACGCGGATGCCAACCGTTGCCTTTATCACAAGAAATACAATGGTAATCGTAACAACTGTCCATGCAATTACAGCAAGCATGCCGATAAGCTGAATCCCAAGAAGCCCGAAACCTCCGCCATAGAACAATCCCGACAATTCTTCATTGCCCGGAGCGCTTGTGGTGGCAAATAATCCGGTTGCAATGGTTCCCCAGATTCCATTCAGACAATGGACTGCAACCGCTCCTACCGGGTCGTCCACCCGAAGCTTATAATCCAGAAGCCATACGCCAAACACCACCAGAAGTCCGGCTACAGCGCCGATTACAATTGCTCCAAAGGCGTCCGTTACATCACAGGGAGCTGTAATTGCAACCAGCCCGGCCAGAGAAGCATTTAGCGACATGGATACATCCGGTTTGCCGTATTTTATCCAGGTAAAAATCATACATACGACCGTAGCAACCGCCGGCGCTATGGTTGTCGTCACAAAGATGGAGCCAAGCTGTTCGATTGACGCAGCCGCCGCGCCGTTGAATCCATACCAGCCAAGCCACAGAATAAATACTCCCAATGCTCCAAGCGCCAGATTGTGACCCGGAAACGCATTTACCTTCGTCACATTTCCTTCTTTATCCTTTGTAAACTTTCCAAGTCTCGGCCCAAGAATCTTCGCGCCTACCAGCGCCGAGATACCTCCCACCATATGAATGGCACAAGACCCTGCAAAATCATGGAAGCCCATCTGCGACAGCCAGCCGCCGCCCCAAATCCAGTGAGCCTCAACCGGATAGATGACCGCAGATATCACTGCGGAATAAATGCAGTAAGACAGGAACTTGGTCCTCTCCGCCATTGCTCCGGATACGATAGTCGCCGTCGTTGCACAGAACACTAAGTTAAACACAAAGTTCGACCAGTCAAATTCCCCATAGGCCGTAAAGATATCAAATCCCGGCTTTCCGATGAATCCCAGGAAATCCTCTCCCAATAACAGACTGAATCCAATCAGGATAAACATGCAGGTTCCGATACAGAAATCCATTAGATTTTTCATAATAATGTTACCGGTATTCTTCGCCCTGGTAAATCCAGCCTCCACCATAGCAAATCCCGCCTGCATCCAGAACACCAGCGCGGCTCCTATCAGGAACCATACGCCGAATATCTGTCCGTTCATGACACTCATAATTTCTTCTGACATAATAACGCCCTCCTCTTTCTCATTTCATTAATCAAACTTGTCTGACAGCAAATCCAAAGAACTTTTTCTGAAAAACAAAAAAAGCGCTATAGAAATCAATCTATAACGCCTTCGTTTTGTTTGATGTCTGCATGATAGCACCGGCAGTTCCTGCTGTCAATACACTTTATGAAATTTTGGTACATCTGGAGAAATTACATGGATTCCCGGTAAATTTTTCAGAATAATTACTATAGATATTCTTAATACCCAAGCAGACTGTAATCTACCGCCCTTGCCGCGTCTCTCCCCTCGCGGATGGCCCACACCACCAGAGACTGCCCCCGGTGCATATCCCCTGCCGTATAGACGTGCTTTACATTTGTGGCATATTCCCCTTCTTTCGTCTGCACATTGGTTCTCGCATTCCGTTCTACACCGAATGCCTTCGCCACATATTCCTCGCAGCCAAGGAACCCCGCCGCAATCAGCACCAAATCCACCGGTACTTCATACTCGCTGCCGGCTGTCTCTGCCATTACCATGCGTCCTGTTTTCTCATCCTTCTTACTTTCCAGCTTTACCAGAACTGCTTTACAGACATTTCCGTTCTTATCTTTGACGAACTGTTTGACCGTCGTCTGATATACTCTCGGGTCTTTCCCGAATACCGCTGCGACTTCCTCCTGCCCGTAATCGGTCTTTGACACCTTCGGCCACTCCGGCCATGGATTGGAGGGAAGCCGTTCCTCCGGCGGTTTTGGCATCATCTCTACCTGCAGGACAGACTTTGCCCCATGGCGCATAGCCGTACCGCAGCAGTCATTCCCTGTATCTCCGCCGCCGATTACCATAACTCTTTTGCCTTTGGCATATATGCAGTTTCCAGCCTTTAATTCCGACGCTTCCGCTGTCATCCCTTTCTCCGGAGCCGCCCAGAGCGCCTTCGTCGTGGACGCAAGAAAATCTACGGCAAAATAGATTCCCTTTGCATCCCTCCCTGGGACCTTAATGTCCCGGGGATTCTTAGCGCCGCAGGCGAGAATAACTCTGTCGTATTCCTTCAGAATCTCCGCCGCCTTCTTATCCTTCCCCACATCACAATTATAGACAAAATTCACGCCTTCTTCTTCCATAACCTTCACTTTCCGGTCAATAACATGCTTCTCCAGCTTCATATTGGGAATCCCATAGCGCAGCAGTCCTCCCGCCTTATCGTCCCGCTCGAATACAGTTACCAGATGACCTCTTTTATTCAACTGGTCTGCGGCCGCCAGCCCCGACGGCCCTGAGCCGACTACCGCCACCCGTTTGCCGGTGCGGCTCTTCGGCGGCTTCGGCGCTGCGTACCCGGCCTCGTAAGCATATTCTATCACCGCGTATTCATTGGACCGGACCGCAACCGCGTCTCCGTTCAGATTGCAGGTACAGGCCTTCTCACAGAGGGCCGGACAGACTCTTGAGGTAAATTCCGGAAAATTATTGGTCTTCTTTAAACGGCTGTATGCCTCCTGCCAGTTTCCATGATATACCAAATCATTCCACTCAGGAACCAGATTATTTAGCGGACATCCGCTTGCCATTCCGGCTATCATCACACCTGCCTGACAAAATGGTACGCCGCATTCCATACATCTTGCCCCCTGGAGCTGCTGCTCCTTTCTGGTAAGCGGTTCATGAAATTCCCTGAAATGGCGGATTCTCTCCTTCGGCGCCTCTGCCCTCTTATCCTGTCTCTCATATTCCAAAAATCCTGTTGCCTTTCCCATGATTCTCCCCTCCTATTCCTTTCCGTTTCCTATGGCATAGAACGCTTCAATCTTAGCCTGTTCGCTGCTTAAACCCTTTTCCTCCATCTGCAGGACAAAGGTTAACATCTTCTCATAATCAAATGGGATTACTTTCTTAAATTTCGGCAGATATTCTTCAAACTCTGCAAGAATCTCTGCTCCAATCCGGGAATCTGTATGCCTTACATGCTCCTCAATCATACCTTTCAGCTCCAGAATGTCATATTTTGAAGTCACATGGACCATATTTACCATTCCTTTGTTCACTTTGCGGTACAGTGTGTTATCCTCGTCCAGCACATACGCAATGCCGCCGCTCATACCCGCCGCAAAGTTCTTGCCTACCTGTCCCAGAATCGCCACGCGGCCGCCGGTCATATATTCACAGCCGTGATCGCCCACGCCCTCCACGACAGCCACAGCGCCGGAATTGCGCACACAGAAACGTTCTCCCGCCACGCCGTTGATATAAGCCTTTCCTCCGGTAGCGCCATAAAGGGCTACATTTCCGATAATCATATTCTCATTCTGCTTATAGGAAGCCTCCTTCGGCGGAAATACCGCAAGTTTCCCTCCTGACAGTCCTTTGCCGAAATAATCGTTGCTGTCGCCGGTAAGCTCTAAGGTCAGTCCCGCCGGAATAAACGCGCCAAAGCTCTGCCCGCCGGCGCCCTCACAATGAACGATATAACTGTCTTCCGGCAGTCCTTCCGGATAACGTCTGGTAATCTCTGAGCCGAAAATCGTTCCAAAGGTTCGGTCCACATTGGACACTTTCACATGAATACTCTTCTTCTGCTTCTTATCCAAAGCATTGCCAAGCTCTTTCATCAGAATCCTCTCATCCAGCGTCTTCTCCAGTTCAAAATCATACTTCTTCGCCGGATTAAAGATTTGCTCTTTTGAGCCTGCATACCCCTGATGCAAAATCCCTGACAAATCAAGGGCCGCCGCATTTCTCGGCCTGGGCTGTTCCTTTACTTTTAATAAATCCGTCCGGCCTACCAGCTCGTCAATGGAGCGGACGCCCAATTTTGCCATATATTCCCTTAAGTTTTCCGCAATAAACCGCATGAAATTAATCACATATTCCGGTTTGCCGGTAAACCGCTTCCGAAGTTCCGGATTCTGGGTTGCGATTCCCACCGGACAAGTATCCAGATTGCAGACCCGCATCATGACACAGCCCATGGTGACAAGAGGAGCCGTCGCAAATCCAAATTCCTCCGCTCCCAAAATAGCCGCAATCGCCACGTCCCTTCCGCTCATAAGTTTCCCGTCAGTCTCGATGCGCACTCTGTCTCTCAGACCATTCGCAAGCAGCGTCTGATGGGTCTCTGCAAGTCCCAGTTCCCAGGGAAGTCCCGCATTATGAATCGAGCTTCCCGGAGCAGCGCCGGTTCCGCCGTCATAACCGGAAATCAGGATTAGCCCCGCGCCGGCTTTGGCCACGCCGGCCGCAATGGTTCCCACTCCCATCTCGGATACCAGTTTTACCGAGATGCGGGCATTTTTATTGGCATTCTTACAGTCATAAATTAACTGCGCCAAATCCTCAATGGAATAGATATCATGATGCGGCGGCGGAGAAATCAGGCCCACTCCCGGCGTAGAATAACGGGTCTTTGCGATCCATGGATAGACCTTTCCTGCCGGCAGATGTCCGCCTTCTCCCGGCTTCGCACCCTGCGCCATCTTAATCTGGATTTCCTTCGCGCTGACCAGATAGCGGCTGGTCACGCCGAATCTTCCGGAAGCCACCTGCTTGATTGCCGAACATTTATCCGAATCCAGTCTCTCCGTATCCTCGCCGCCTTCGCCGCTGTTGGATTTCCCATGCAGCGTATTCATAGCGGCCGCCAGCGTCTCATGCGCCTCCTGAGAGATGGAACCGTAAGACATCGCTCCGGTCTTGAAGCGCTTCACAATTTCATCCACCGGCTCTACTTCTTCTATCGGCACTCCCTTCTCTGGGAAATTGAACTCAAACTGTCCCCGCAGATTCAGTCCGGCGCCTTCCTCATTGACCAGTTCCGTATACTGTCTGAACATTTCGTAATTTCCGGTTCTGGCAGACTGCTGCAGCATATGAATCGTTCTGGGATTGTACAGATGTTTCTCTCCCTGACTCTTACTCTTGTGCTGTCCCATACTGTCCAGCGTCAAATCCGTATCATAACCCAGCAAATCGAAGGCTTCCGTATGCATTTTCCCGTAATCCTCGGCAATCTCTTCGATTCCGACGCCCCCAATCCGGCTCACCGTATCGGTAAAATATTTATCAATAAAGGACTGTTTTAATCCCACCGCTTCAAAAATCTTCGCCCCCTGGTAAGACTGAATGGTGGATATTCCCATCTTGGACGCAATCTTCACAATTCCGGATAAAATTCCTGTGGTAAACGCATCCACCGCCGCATAGTAGTCTTTCTTTATCATATCATCCTCAATCAGCTGCCGGATCGTAGCATAGGCAAGATAGGGATTTACCGCGCAGGCGCCGTAACCTAAGAGCGTTGCAAATTCATGAACCGCCTTCGGCTCTCCAGTCTCAATAATAATTCCTACGGCTGTTCTCTTCTTCGTCCGCACCAGATGCTGCTGAACGCCGGAAACAGCCAGAAGCGACGGAATTGCAACATGAAATTCATCTACTCCCCTGTCAGAAAGTATCAGGATATTCGCTCCGTCATTGATTGCTTTGTCCACCCGGACAAAGAGATAGTCCATCATGGTTTCCAGATTAGAATTTTTATAATAGGTAGTTGGAATGACTTCTACCCGGTATCCATCCTGTTTGATATGTTTAATTTTAATCAAATCCGTATCCGTCAGAATCGGATTATTTACCTTCAGCATACGGCAGTTTTCGGCGCTGTCCTTTAAGAGATTTCCATCCCTTCCCAGATAGACTGTCGTAGAGGTTACTACCTTTTCCCGAATCGCGTCAATCGGCGGATTTGTCACCTGGGCAAATAGCTGTTTAAAATACCGGAATAACGGCTGCCTCTTATCGGAAAGGACCGCTAGGGGCACATCCATTCCCATAGAAGAAATGCTCTCGCTTCCGTTTACCGCCATCGGCAGAATGTCTTTCCTCACATCCTCATAAGAATAACCAAACGCTTTCTGCAGCCGCTGGCATTCTTCTTTGGTATAAGTTTTTACCGACTCGTTGGGAATCTTTAAATCTTTTAATTCAATCAGTGTTCCATCTAACCATTCTCCATATGGCTCTCGGTCTGCATAGAAGTTCTTCAGCTCCTGGTCGCTGGTTACGCAGCCCTTTACCATATCTACCAGAAGCATTTTCCCCGGATGAAGCCGTTCCTTCATCACAATTTTAGCCGGGTCCTGCTTTAACACGCCTACTTCAGAGGAAAGTACCAGCGTATCGTCATCTGTGATATAGTATCTGGAAGGACGTAACCCATTGCGGTCCAGTACCGCTCCCATACAATCCCCGTCTGAAAACAAAATGGATGCAGGACCGTCCCAGGGCTCCATCATGGTTGCATAATACTGGTAGAAATCCTTCTGGTTCTGAGGCATACTCCGATTATTAGCCCATGGCTCCGGAATGGCAACCATAACCGCCAGCGGAAGCTCCATTCCGTTCATTACCATAAATTCCAGAGCATTATCCAGCATAGCGGAGTCTGAACCGGAGGTATTGATAGCCGGAAGAACTTTCAGCATCTCTCCCTTTAGATAGGAAGACTCCATGGCCTCTTCCCTGGCCCGCATCTTGTCTGCATTTCCCCGGATGGTATTAATCTCTCCGTTATGTACAATAAAACGATTGGGATGCGCCCGCTCCCAGCTTGGATTCGTATTGGTACTGAACCTGGAGTGCACAATAGCGACAGCCGACTCATAATCCGAATCCTGCAAATCCTCAAAAAACAGCCGGAGCTGCCCTACCAGAAACATCCCCTTATATACAATCGTTCTGCTGGAAAGAGAACACACATAAGTATCATTGCTCTGCTCAAATACCTTGCGTACCACATACAGTCTCCGGTCAAAATCAATTCCCTTCTCCACAGACGCCGGCCGTTTGATAAACGCCTGCTCAATACAAGGCATACATTCCAACGCCTTTCTTCCGAGCACCCCGGACTTCACCGGTACTTTTCTCCAGCCGAGAAACTCCATGCCCTCTTTCTTTGTAATCACTTCAAAGATTCTCTTGGCTTGATTCCGCTTCAGTTCATCCTGCGGAAGAAAGAACATCCCTATTCCATAATCCCGCTCTGATTCCAGTTCAATTCCCAGCGGTTTGCAGACCTTTCCAAAGAACTTATGGGAAATCTGCGTCAGAATCCCTACGCCGTCGCCGGTCTTGCCTTCCGCATCCTTGCCCGCCCTGTGCTCTAAATTCTCTACAATCTCCAGCGCATCCTCTACTGTCTTGTGTGACTTTCTTCCCTTTATATTGACGACTGCGCCAATTCCACAGTTGTCATGTTCAAATTCCGGCCTGTATAAACCTTGTTTTTCAAATCCACTCATATCTGCATTCTCCTTCCTGCTGAAACAAAAAATAGACGCACCCAGACCTTGCTTATTGCAAGGTTTTCAGCACGCCTTTGTGTTGTTCTTATATTTATTTTGTCTATTATAGCGGAAATCTCTCTGGCGGTCAATCCCAAAAATTTTCCTCTTCTACAATTCTTAAATCCCAGGCTGGTATCATAAGTCCTTCCTTCTCCCTCACGCTGTTCCCAGTCAGAATATCGCATCCGTCTTTTCCCACATACACCGCGTTCTGCTCCCCGTCAGAATAATTCAGATAATACCACAAGCGTCTCCCCAGTCCGTTGACGCCTTTCCGCACAATCACCGGAAATTCTTCAGTTACCTCCCGGCCTACTCCTGCCGCCTGAAGAGCATCCTCCAGAATCTTTCCCAACAGTTCTGAATCTGTCATGCAACCGATATAATAACCATTACCGTCCCCAAACCGATTCTTCGTTACCGCCGCATATTCCTTCCACGCATCATGCTCGTAAACAGCCAGCGTTCTGGCCCCTTCCGGAATCAGAAGCTCCATGAAAGCCTTTGCCTCCCGGTTCCTTACTCCCTCTATAATCTTCCCGGCAAGTCCCACATTCTTCGGGAATGCAAACTGATGATAACGCACACCCATGCATTCCCTTAAGATACGCGGCTGCACCTGATAACTTACCTTCACATGCTCGTTGACAAATCCAGTCTTAAATGTGGATACCAGCGTACCTCCCTGCTTCACATACTCATTCAGCCGGTTCAGCAGTTCATCAGAAGCCGCATACAACGCCGGCGTAAATATAATCTTATATTTTAATAAATTCTGCTCGTCCGGCCAGATGATATCACATTCCACATTCATCCGGTACAATGCGTCATATATCCAGCGAAACACATCATTATAATCCACGCCCCCCGGCTTAGAACCTCCTGCATCCGCCTCAATGCCAAACCAATTCAGGGCGGTCAGTGCCTCATTACTCACAAGAACCGCCGCCTCATTCTCCTTCTTAAGTCCCAGCAGATGTTCCTGTAGCCCGGCAAATTCCTTCCCAATCCTGCAGCTTTCTAGATAAGTGGCATTTTCTGCAAAATCGTGACTCAGAAGCCCTTTCCAGTAAGTCTCGCAGGCATTGTGAATGGAATGCCAGTGCCAGTACTCTATCCCGCAGGCGCCGGAAGCCAGATGACTGTACGCCTGGAGTCTTAACTGTCCCTTATAAGGCGTCCAGCAGGGGAAACCCTGAGCCGCCGTCTCAAGCACCAGATAGTTGTCCTGTTTCAGACAGCGGACAATATCTCCTCCAAAAGCGATCTCCGTTCCTGTAAGCTCATCCTGGGAAGGATGATAAATATCACAGCCTGCCACAGTCAGGCATTTTGCGGCTTCTTTGTGATCCACAAAGGGCTGTATTCCATAAGAATATCCCCGCCACTCATAGTCCAGATTATGGGTAACGAACTGCTCTTCCCTCCGGTACTCGTTTACAATATCCGCCTGCCAGTTCAGGAACTTCGTCACCAGCGACCGCTGGAATTTCTCAAATTCCGCTCCCAGACTTCCGTTAATTGTGCCTCTCACATCCGGGAAATCCTCCCATGCATTTACTCGGTTGCTCCAGTAGTTCAGTCCAAATTCTGCATTCATCGCATCCAGATTATCCCTGAATTTCTCTCGAAGATATTTCACAAACTGTCTCTGCACATTCTTCCCGGCAGTCTGGTAATACTTGGTCTCATTATCCAGCTGAAAACCCACTACGCACTTTCTGTGGGCGGTGCATTCCATCAACTTTCTTATCACCCGTTCTGCATAGAATAAATAGACCGGGTGAGTAATATCCATAATCTGTCTCGGCCCGTAAATTCCTCTGCCCTCTCTTGTCTCTGCAAGGATATCCGGATAGGATTTCTCCATCCAGGAAGGAATCGCATAGGTGGGCGTACCAATAATTACGTCCATTCCCTCCCCTTCCATAGCGTCCATCACCCGGAGCACATGGGAGAAATCAAACGTTCCTTCCTGAGGCTCGTAAGTACTCCATGCAGATTCCGCAATTCTTACTGTATTGATCCCCGCTTTCTTCATCATCTTTACATCCTCATTCAGACGCTCGCAGGGCATGTATTCGTCGTAATATGCTACGCCAAATCTTATCTTATCCATGGGCTCCTCCTCATATACTAAGCACTTGCTATTTTCCCTCTTCCCAGATATTCTCGTGGTAAGATAAAAAAAATATCAGACGGCTTCAGCCATCCTGTTTCCTTTCTTCGTTCCTACTTCTCAAAAGCATGTACCCAGTCCGTCTTCAGTAAAAACCATAAGAATACTATACTGCTCAGACTCCAGGTAATCGGGTAGGCCCAGCACACTGTCCGGAACACCGGAAAGACGCGAATCGCTACTGTCACATACAGCACCCGGATTCCGCACCAGAACCCCAGCATGGTCGCCATAGGTATGACAGACTTTCCGCATCCCCTCAAGACTCCGGTAGCGCTGTGGGAAAAGGCCAGCAGAAAGTAGAATAACGTCACCGTTCGTTCCTGAATCACGCCATAAGCAACCGCTTCTTCTGCCTTCGCAAATACCCGGATAAATTCTGGCGCAAAGATAAAAGCAATTACTCCAATCACCTCTGCAATCACAATGCAGGAACCAATTCCAAACGCCGCCCCTTTCTTCGCCCGGCCATATTCCTTTGCCCCCAAATTCTGGCTAATAAAGGTAGACATGGTAAGTGACATGGCCATAATCGGAATAAATACAAAACCTTCAATCTTCGTATGAGACCCCATGCCTGACATCGCGTATTCCCCAAAAGAATTTACATTGGTCTGCACGACCACATTGCCAATACTAATCACCGAATTTTGGATTCCCGCCGGAAGTCCCTGCCGGATGACATCCCCCATGATATAGGAATGCCAGACCAGCTTGTGCAGACTAATCCGCATACAGCCTTCATTCTTCCGCATCCGAAGAAGGCATAACCCCGCGCTTAATCCCTGAGAGATGACCGTCGCCACAGCCGCCCCGGCCACGCCCCAGCGGAACCCGGCCACAAAGAGAATATCCAGCACAATATTTACAATCGACGAAACCGCCAGATAATATAAGGGATGAAGACTGTCCCCCAGCGCCCGCATAATGGACATGAAGATATTATACATAACAATCGTAGCGCTGCCTGCAAAATAAATCTTAAAATACAGAACAGACTGAGCCAGCACATTCTCTGGTACCTGCATCAGTTTCAGAATCTGGGGCGCGAAAAACAGACCCAGTATCGTCATCAATACCGAAGCGATAATCCCAAACAGAACATTGGTGTGAATTGATTTCTCCACATTTTCCCTGTCCCCGGCTCCGAAATACCGGGAAATCACCACGCCTCCGCCAACTGCAATTCCATTAAAAAAACCCACAATCAAAAACACAAGACTTCCGGAAGAACTGACTGCAGCAAAGGCCGCATTGTCTGCAAAATTCCCGATTACCCATGCATCCGCCATATTATATAACTGCTGCAGAAATTGTCCAAGAATTAAAGGGATCGTAAAACCTACGATTCCCTTCGCCACAGACCCTTTTGTCAAATCTACTGTTTCCTGTCTCATTTTCATCGCCTTATCCTAATTTATCCTAATACTTGTACGCCGCCTAAAAGTACATAAGAAATAAACCACATAATGATAGTAGCCATGCAGATTCCAATGACCACCGCCGGAAATGCTTTCTTGAATTTGATTCCAAGAAGCGCCGCAATCAGCGAGCCGGTCCATGCTCCCGTACCCGGAAGCGGAATCCCAACAAATAATACCAACCCCCAGAACTCGTATTTCTCTATCTGATCGCTCTTACTCATGGCTTTATTCTCCAGTTTCGTCACCATAGGTTTGAAAGTCTTCGTACCCTTCAGCCATTTGAAAATCGGCGTAATTAAAAGTAAAATAAATGGCACCGGAATAATATTGCCAATTACACACAAGGGAATCGCTTTCGCAACCGGCACTCCTAAGATTGGTCCCGCAACCAATAGCGCCCCCCTGAGTTCCAGAATCGGAATCATAGATATAATAAAAACAATCGCTTCCTTTCCGAAGCTTCCGCTAAGAGCGTCAATTACACCCTGCACAAGTGTCTCTGTCATACTTTTTCCCTTTCTTAATCACTTATTTTCTTTCTAAGAAATCGAAATAATATCTCCATCTCTTCCCTGGTTCCAACAGTTACCCGCAGATACTGCTCTATCCGTCTGCTCCCCCAGTACCGCACATAAATCCCGGCCTCTTTCAGCGCTTCAAATAATTCTTTCGCATCCTGCTGCGGATGCGTCACAAAGAGAAAATTAGCGCCGGAATCTAAGCAGTGAAATCCCAGTTTTTCAAACCTTTCCTTCGCCCACTCTCTGGTGTCAGCAATCTTCTTAACTGTCTGCCGGAAATACTCTTCCTCCTTCACAGAAGCAGCGCCGCAGACAAGAGAAGTCTGATTCATCGTGTAGGAATTAAAAGAATACTTCACATCATTCAGATATCTTATCAGCTTCGGATTCGCAATCGCATATCCAATCCGCATCCCCGCCATAGAACGCGCCTTAGAGAATGTCTGCACTACAATCAGATTCTCATATTTATCAATCAGCTCCAGCGCGGAATCTCCCGCAAAATCAATATATGCCTCGTCCACAATTACGATTACATCCTGATTATGAAGCAGGATATCTTCTACAAACCGGAGAGCCTCATAAATGCCTGTAGGAGCATTCGGATTCGGGAAGATTACTCCGCCGTTTTCTTTATAATAATCTTCTTTTACAATGTGGAAATTCTCATCCAACTCCTGACATTCATAGGGAATCCGATACAATTCTGCCCATACCTTATAGAACGAGTATGTAATATCCGGGAACAATACCGGTTTCTCCGAATTAAAAAATGTTAGAAAACACATGGATAGTACGTCGTCCGAACCTACTCCTACAAATACCTGATTCTTTTCCACTCCGTAATACTTCGCCAGAGCTTCCGTAAGTACAGACGCTTCCGGGTCCGGATAAAGACGGAGACGGTCCGCGTCCATTGCCTCCAGCGCCTTCTTTACTCCCGGCGCCGGCGGATAGGGATTCTCATTGGTATTCAGCTTAATTACCTTATGCTGGGGCTGCTCGCCCGGCACATACGGCTCTACTCTGCGTATATTCTTCTCATATGCTTTCATCATGAAAAATACTCCTTTGCAAGCTCCGCAAACTTCGGCAGCGAATTTACAATTGTCTCATAGGATACACAGTATGCCAGCCGCACATAACCCGGGCAGGCGAAAGAACTTCCCGGCACCATCAGAATATTGTACTTCTTTCCCGCCGCACAAAATTCCTTCTCGTCCGCCACCGGAGATTTCACAAAGAGATAGAATGCTCCTTCTGGCTTAATACACTCAAATCCACAGTCTGCAAGTCCCTGATACAGCGCTTCCCGGTTCCGGTTGTAGTAAGAGATATCCGTCTTTTCCTTCAGACACTTCTTAATAATCTTCTGCTGCAGGGTCGGCGCATTCACAAATCCCAGAATCCTGTTCGCCACATTTGCCGCAGACAACACCGTCTCACTGTCTGTCACCTCATCTGGAATCACCAGATATCCAATCCGCTCTCCCGGAAGCGACAGTGATTTGCTGTAAGAATAGCCGACAATTGTGTTGGCATAGTACTTTGTAAGATAAGGAACCTCTACGCCGTCATAGACCAGTTCCCGGTAAGGTTCGTCGGAAATCAGATAAATCTCTGTACCGTATTCCTTCTGTTTCGCCTCCATGATTGCGGCCAGTTTCTGAATGGTCTCCTCCGAATATACCACGCCGGTAGGATTATTGGGCGTATTGACAATCACCGCCTTTGTCTTTGCCGTAATCTTCTTCTCAAATTCATCCAGCTTAGGCTGAAAATCTACTGTATTTGGTGAAATCTCCACCAGAACCCCGTCATAATTATTGGTATAAGAACGATATTCCCCAAAATAAGGGGCAAATGCAATCACCTCATCCCCAGGATTTAAAAGAGTCTTCAGAATCACATTCAGTCCTCCTGCTGCTCCTACCGTCATCACAATATTTCTCCCCGCAAAGGAGGTTCCAAACCTCTCATTTAAAGAATCTGCAACCGCTTCCCTCACGTCGGCATATCCGCTGTTGCTGTTGGTATAGCCATGTAATGTCACTGGGTCCTCTTCTTCGAGGAGCTCTAAAATTGCCTGCTTCACTGCTTCCGGAGCCGCCACATTCGGATTCCCCAGACTAAAATCATATACATTCTCCGCCCCATAGATTCCTGCCAGACGGTTTCCTTCCTCAAACATCGCGCGAATGGCTGAACTGTTTGCCACCATTCCTTTCATCTTTTCCGCTATCATAATTCTTCCTCCCTGCTGTCAAAAGACTTCTTCTCTTCCCGGTACACCCTTCATTCATCCGCAATTACGCGTTCCATATCAGGCTCGCAGCCTAATACTTTGCGTCTGCGCCTGCTTCTCCGTCACCACACCTTTTTCCACCATAAAAACAGGCCGATAGGAGCGCTTCGCCTTGCGGAGCCCCTCTGCTCCGGTGTCTTCTTCCCGGTTCACATACTTGTAATCCATACAGGCATGCTGCACAAACTGCTGGTTAATCATGGTATAGGCGCCGTCAATATCTGCAAACGCCTTCTCAATATGCACTACAAAAGTATCCTCACAAATCGGTTCCCCAATGGTAAATGCAGCAATCTCTCCGTCTACCTTCAGCACCCCGCCCACAAGCTCTAATTCCTCAAACAGCCGAAGTGAATTTAAAGTCACGCAGATTTCCGCATTCTTCTCTTCATCATCCTCACATCCATTCTCATTGCGCCATTTCAATGCCATCTGGAAGCACTCCTCCAAATTATCCTTTGTAATCGGCTCATAACTCCATCTGCCCTCGTATACCGCCTTGAACTTATTGATATGGTTCCTCTTACTGTGAAGCTTCTTGCCGGAGAGCGTGGCCAGCTTCTCGGATTCATAGACATAATCCGCCAAATCTTCATTGTATTCAATATCAAATCTGCCCGGATACCACTGTTCCAGCCAGGCGAAGTTGTCCGGCGTCACATTATACATGCGAAAAGGCACGCCCCGCTCTCTGCTATATTCCATCAATACCGCAATCGCACGCCGGACCTGTTCCGGTTCCCCGGCCGGATAAGCAAAAGAACACCCCTCTTCATTCTCACTTTTAAATACAAGGGTATCCTCCACCACAGCAAACGACACATCATAAAACCGCGCCCACAGATACACGTTCGTAAATGTTCTCTCACAGCTTCTGCTTGTGTGATGGGCAAAAAAATGACTGATTAAATCCTTATCCTCAAGCTCTGTTTTCTTAAATGTAATCTCCATCATGATTTACCTTCTTTTATCTTATATTCCTTACTATGATTCTCCAATTTTCTCTTCCTAAATCTTCTTATTACACATATGAAAATCGCTGTAAGCAGTATGAAAAGAAACAGGACGATTCCATAGACCATTATGGCAAACTTGTTGGGACTCCTGAACAATTCTGCAAGACTGGTACTGTCCTGTACAATTTTTCGTCCTTCTTCTTCGCCGTAACGTACCGGGATTTCCGATACGCCATTCCCGTTTTTCGTAAATGACTCCAAATATCCGGCAAGAGCATACCACTCTTTCAGCTCAAAGCCTTCCTGGTCACGAATAATATAATCTTCAAAATTCGTAATCACTTCTCCCTCTGCGTTCTTCGGCGTAAGTTTCAGAATCCCTTTGGACTTGTCCTCCACCGCGCCAAGCATCTGCGCGCAGTACAGGCCGGACACCACCCGGTACAACTTCTCATCTTCAATCTCCGTTAGATTATCCTGAATAAACGCATTCTCTACCCCCACAGTATCACCTGTCATTCCAGCCTTTGTCACCCGATTTAGAATCAGCCGGTTGGGATTAAAGGTCCAGCTCATTCCGCTGGGATAAATTTGCGCATAGGTCATAATCGGTGAAATCGAAGCGTCAATCTCCGCCACTGTCTTAAGCTCCTTCCCGGTCAGATATACGCTCACCAGCGGATATCCGGTAATCCGGTCCGGACCGATTCCCAGCGCGCTTACGTTAAAAGCGTCCGATACCGTAATCTCTCCCTTCTGAAAGGAATCACGCACTACTCCGGAAGCAACCACCGCCAAATCCACCGGAATATAAGAATCTCCTTCTGCCTCCTTCACTGCATGGACATAGGAATCGGCAATCAGGCTTCCCAGCGTATCTTCTCTCAGCACGTCTCCGAAAAAATCAATCTGTGTAAATGATATTTCATTTTCCGCCAGAACCTGCTCCATCGTATAACCAAAATGCGACAGATATTCTTCATCAATCACGCTTCTATATTCGCTCAAATACTTCTCTGTCTCTTCGTCCTGTTCGACTGACTCGTCCGTCGGATTCAGCCGGTATTTCGCCGGCTTCCAGCGTCCCTCTTTGTCTGAGACCAAATCCAGCTCCCCTAAGTTCCTTCCATAAGAGCCCGCCGAGGCAATCACCGTATTTCCCTGAATAATCGGTTCTTCCAGCGTCGTATGGGTATGGCCGCTGATAATTACGTCAATCTCCGGCACTTCCTTCGCCAGAATTTCATCTTCCGACGCTTCTTCCTCTTCGCTGGTTCCGCTGTGGGACAGACAGACGATCATGTCCACATCCTCTTTCTTTAACTCGGCCACAACCCGTTTCGACGTTTCCACTATATTATCAAAATCAATGCCGCTCTCCGGCGCGCAGATTTCTGCATCTTCGCCTACCACACCGTAAACGCCAATCCGAATCCCCTCCCGCTCAATCACTGCATATTCTCTGCTGCCGTAATCCTCCAGAGCTCGCTGAATCATCTGGTTATCTTCGGAATGATTCTTCTCCCAGTCAATATTGGCAATCACGAACTGCGGAAGACTAAGAGTCTCATCCTCCCTGGCATTCCGAATCGCACTGTGAAACATATTCGACACGCCTTCCGCCCGATAATCAAACTCATGATTCCCAAAAGTGACAGCGTCCACTCCAAGTCTTCCTAACATAGTAAGCTCCGCAGCCTGAGTTTCATAAATCGTCTGATACAGGGTTCCCATAGAAAAATCCCCCGCATCAAATACAAAGGTTGCCGGATTTTCTGTCCGTCTCTCGTCCATTATCGTTTTCAGCCTGGCAAATCCTCCCGCATACGCCGTCTCTTCCTCTCCGTCATCCCCCGTATCCTGAACCTTATACTCGTCCAGTCTGGAATGGATGTCATGGGTAAACAGAATCGTTACTTTATCCTCTTTTCCGCTGGTCTCTCCAGCCACCACAGATTCAACGCTCAGTGAGCAGAGCATGATTACCATCAGAACTGCTGACCGGATTCTTTTCCTAAAACTCATCTCAATGATACTCCTTTGGCTTTCTAATGCCTGATATGGTATACCTTATCGGACGAAGTCCGCCTGCCTGAAGGGCCTGTGTTAAGGGGTGCCCTTGGGTATATAATAACAGCACAAAGAACCTACTCCGCACATACTATGGAAAAGTATGCCCGGAAGAAGGTTCATTTATCACACCATTTACTCTTCATTCATATTCGCAAGCTTTGCAGCCTGGTCCGCAGCAATTAAGCTATCAATAATCTCGTCTAAATCTCCTCCAAGAATACCATCCAATTTGTGAAGGGTCAGCTTAATCCTGTGATCTGTCACCCGGCCCTGAGGGAAATTATAGGTACGAATCTTCTCTGAACGGTCTCCCGTCCCAATCTGGCTTCTCCTTGCCGCCGCCTCTTCCGACTGCTTCTTCTCAAGCTCAATCTCATAGAGCTTGGAACGGAGCAGCCGAAATGCCTTCTCCTTATTCTGAAGCTGGGACTTCTCTGTCTGGCTGTAAATCACAATCCCTGTAGGATAGTGGGTCAGACGCACCGCCGAATCTGTAGTATTAACGCACTGGCCGCCGTTTCCCGATGCACGCATCACGTCAATACGAATATCCTTCTCGTCAATCACAACGTCCACTTCCTCCGCTTCCGGCATAATCGCAACCGTAACCGTAGAGGTATGAATCCGTCCGCCGCTCTCCGTCTCCGGCACGCGCTGCACCCGGTGTACCCCGCTCTCGTATTTTAGCCGGGAATACGCGCCCTGGCCGTTAATCATAAACACACATTCCTTAAATCCGCCGATTCCATTCTCATTCAGAGAAATCATCTCTGTTTTCCAGCGCCTTCCTTCCGCGTAATGTACCAGCATCCGGTAAATCTCCGCCGCAAAAAGCGCCGCCTCATCACCGCCGGCGCCGGCGCGAATCTCTACCATAACATTCTTATCATCATTGGGATCCTTTGGCAGAAGCAGAATCTTAAGTTCCTGCTCTAACTCTTCTACTCTGGCCTTGGAATCGTTCAGCTCTTCCTTCGCCAGTTCCCGCATCTCCTCGTCCGACTCTTCTTCCAGCATAACCAGACTGTCCTCAATCGCCTGCTTACAAGTCTTATACTCTTTATATGCCTCGACAATCGGAGTCAGGTCATTCTGTTCCTTCATAAGCTTGCGGAAACGGTTCTGGTCATTCACCACATCCGGCTCCTGCAGCTCGCTCAAAATCTCTTCAAAACGAATGAGCAAATCCTCTAATTTGTCAAACATCTCTTTTTCCTCCTGCTTTCTTTTGACATGCTTTTTGTCCGGTTTCTCCCATCTCACCCTAAACAAAAAGCATCAAATACAATTATATGCTATCCATCAATTACGAAATCACAAAAATCTAATAACTATCATACCTTCCCGTTACTACCCGGTCAAGCCCCGTCAGATCTTTCAACACATGAACTTCCTGAAATCCCTGACTTTCCATCAATTCTGTCACTGCCTTCCTCTGATCATATCCAATCTCCAGAAGAAGCAGTCCGCCATTCTTCAAAAATCCTTCTGCCTCATTTATAATTCTCCTATAAAAGTATAAACCGTCTTCTCTGCCGTCCAACGCTAAAATCGGATCATAACATCTGACTTCCTCCTCCAGCTCTGCTATCACATCTGTCCGTATATAAGGCGGATTCGATACAATCATATCATATCTTCCATCCAGTCCCTCAAACAAATCACTTTCCACAAAATCCACGCCTGCCTGATGCCGGAGTCTGTTCGCCTCCGCAACCCGAAGCGCCGCTCTGGAAATATCACTTCCGGTAAAGGTATTCCTCTCATCCGCGACATGCCGTATCTTTCCAATCCGCTCCAGACTGATAATAATGCATCCAGAACCAGTGCACAAATCCAGTACATCCATTCCCGGTCTCAATGCTCTCAGCGCCTCTTCCGCCAAAAGCTCCGTATCCTGTCTGGGAATCAGAACATCCGGGCTCACCCGAAATACAAGGCCCATAAATTCCTGCTCCCCGGTAAGATGCTGCAGAGGAATATGCCTCCTTCTCTTTTCAACCAACTCCAAATAACGTCTCTCCTGCTCTGCCGTCAAAGGCCGAACCGGATTCATCGCATATTCCGCCATGGAAATTCCCGTTACCCACTCAAGCAGAAGTCTCGCATCCGTCGGTCCATCGGCAATTCCCGCTTTACGAAAAGCTTCTTCTCCAATTCTTCCGGCCTCTCTCAGATTCATACTCTCAGCCCCTCTATTCCCGCGTTCAACAAATCAGACACCCATGCCTGCGCATTTGACAACTGCCTTGAGAGTCAAACATCGTACAGCGCTACTCATTCTGTGAATCTCGTCCTGCCAGCCCTGCAGCGGACGAACCCTCCCGCGCGAACCGCAGCCCAAAATTCTCCTCTTCAAATTTCCGCCAGTCAAAGACCTCTTCCACCGCCTGTATCGCAACCTCAATCATACTGTCATCCGGCTCCTTCGTTGTCAGCTTCTGAATGGCAAGTCCCGGCTTACTGAGCAGATTAACAACCGGATTCTCACTGCATCCTGCCAGCTTCAGAATCTCATAGGAAATCCCCGCTATTACCGGAAGCAGCGCAATCCGAATCACCACCCGCAAAAACGGCGATTCCGCCCGGACAATCATCAGAAGACAAATACTGATAAGCAGTACAAAGAACAGAAAGCTGGTCCCGCAGCGCTTATGCTGCCTGGAACTTATTCGCACATTCTCCACATTTAGCGGAAGGCCATGCTCAATACAATTAATACACTTATGCTCCGCCCCATGATACTGGAATAATCTTCTGATATCCTCCATCCTGGATATCAGGAGAATGTATGCAATAAAAATTCCAATCCTTACAAATCCTTCGATTACCGTCCTTATATTATAGGAAGGAACCACGCTTTTCAAAAGGCTGGATAAAAGATAGGGAAGCACCATAAAAATACCGACGGCCATAACCACCGATACAATCACCGTACCGGTCATTAACAGTTCCTCTTTCTTCTCATTCTTCGCCGCCTCTTCCTCTGTAACCGGTTCCTTTTCATTCGTCTCCTCTTCCTCAAAAAATGAAGCGGAATACATAAGCGTCTTCATTCCCAGCGCCATTGAATCTATAAAATTAAAAATTCCCCTGATAAATGGTATCTTCGTCAACGCCGTACAATTTCCCACAATGCTGCGGCAGGTATCCTTCTTCACGACAATCTCTCCGTTACTTTTTCTTACAGCAACGGCATAATCGTCTTTGTTCTTCATCATGATACCTTCCATTACGGCCTGACCGCCAATATTTGAAGATTTCATATCGTTTACTCCAACACAACAGAAAGGGTTGAGATTTCAGAAACCTCAACCCTGCACCTGCTGATTTATTTATCCAATCCGTATTTCTTGTTGAACTTATCTACACGTCCGCGAGCCTGTGCAGCCTTCTGCTGACCAGTGTAGAACGGATGGCACTTGGAACAGATTTCCACGTGGATATCCTCACTTGTAGAACCCGTCACAAATGTATTCCCACAGTTACAGGTTACAGTTGCCTGATGATATGCTGGATGTATTCCTTCTTTCATTTCAATTCACCTCTTCTTTATTATCGTC